>JACQGJ010000217.1 GCA_016199605.1 Armatimonadota bacterium
AACGTCACCCTACTCAACGCGCCGGGCACCATCGATGCGGACTATCGCGGGGAGGTCAAGC
Source organism: Armatimonadota bacterium (assembly GCA_016199605.1). Taxonomy (GTDB): domain Bacteria; phylum Armatimonadota; class Abditibacteriia; order CG2-30-59-28; family CG2-30-59-28; genus JACQGJ01. Next base: position 62 of record JACQGJ010000217.1, read on the forward strand.
TGATCGTCACCAACTTCGGACGCGGGCCTTTCACGATTAACCGAGGTGATCGGGTCGCACAGATGGTCATCGCTAAAGTGGAACGGATCGAGTGGCAGCTCGTTGACGATCTCACTGATACGGAGCGCTCAAGCGGCGGCTTCGGTCACACGGGAACATGAAATCGAGCGCACCAATCCTCTGCGAAAGCGCCGCCATTATCCTCCTTCGACGCCGCCCTCATTTTGCCGGAACCACCCCGAAGGCCTCACGTCTCAATCGCCACAAACATTCCGATAAGGGGGCGTAGAGATGCGTTTTTCAAAATGGGTTTCACCACTCTTGCTGATCGTCACCGTGGCCTGCGCGGGCTGGGTGGCTGCCGACCGTCAGACTCAGTCCACGGGCTGGCTGTTGGTAGACACCGTCACCCACGAGAACGGCAGGGACACAGACCGATTCCGTTTTGACGTGCTGTCAGGGCGCCATTACGAAGTTAAGATCGATCATGATTCCTACGGGGAGTTTGAGGTGCTCGTCGAGGATTCCAAGAATCGAGTTTACACCAGTCGCCAGGGATCGCGAACCGTCACCGCTCCCTTCGACACCTTGAACGGCTATCAGGGACGGATGTACCTCGACGTTAACTCGCTGGGCGCGACGGGACGATACCGCGTCTACTTGCGTGATTCCGGTGATGCCGGGTACAACGATTCATACCCCTACTCCGACTCGAGTTCCGGGTGGGAATTGGTGGATACTGCCAGCCACAGCAACTCCCGTGATACTGACAAGTTCCAATTCGACGTGCAGGCCGGTCGAAGCTATGAGGTCAAGATCGACCATGAATCGTCTGATCCTTACGAGGTGGTCATCAAGGACAGGAAGGGGAAAGTCTATGCGGACGAACGAGGATCCCGCACCGTCCTTGGGTCGTTTGATACCCTCAACAATTACTCCGGTCGGATGTACCTGGAGGTTGCCTCGCGGGGAGCGAAGGGCGCCTATCGAGTCTACCTGAGAGAAGGCTCCGGATCTTCGTCTTCGTCCCATAACTGCAATCCGAGCTACGGCGACGTGGACAACGACCAGAACGGGAACGACCTCTACACGCTGATCTTCCCGGACAATCGGCGCGGGGGTTACGGCGAGGTCACAGTCACGTTCCGAGGAACCGCGGTCCAGATGAGCGGTCGGGTCTTTGGCCAGCGATCAGCCTCTCGCGATTGGACGGGTACCGGCACAGTACGAGGTGACGTGATGGATTTCGACTGGCGGCTGACGAACGGCGGCCAGGGCACGGCTCGCGTAGTTCGTCAGAGCAATGGCGACTGGGAAGGCACTTACCAGCCCTCAGGGCCCAGGGGTGACGGGAAGCCTCAAGCCTTGATTCTGCGTCCCGGACGAGACCGAACTCACCGGTAAACGCCTTCGGCATGTCGGATTAACACGACAGGCTTCCTCGACGCTCGGTTGGGGAAGCCTGTTACTTTTCCGGCTCCGGCTGCGGAACCTTACTTGAACTGCTCGGGGGCCAGTTGCTTGTAAAGGTAGTAGATTTTCCAGATGTAGTTAACAGTCTGCCGATAGGGTGGGACTCCCCCATGTCTTCGCACTGCCCCACTCCCCGCATTGTAGGCGGCCAGCGCGCGATAAAAGCCGTCGGCGTGGTTCTTGTAGTTCTGCATGTGTCCGCTGATCAGTCTCACCGCCGCCTGAATGTTCTGCACGGGGTCGTAGGCATTGGTCACGCCCATCCCCGCAGCCGTGCCCGGCATCAGTTGCCCCAATCCCATTGCTCCCGAGCGAGAGGTTGCCTCGAGTCTGAACCCCGATTCGGCGGCGATCACCGCTACTGTCAGCCGAGGATCAATTTTGTTCTGCAGACTGAACGCGATGATGGCCTCCGCCAGTTGCGTCAGACGTGCTTCTTCAAGTCGCGGGTTGAATTGCCGGATCGTTCTTTTATAGTCGGAGACCATCCCCAAAGGTGGGGCGCCAGCTTTGGCCGTCCCGCCGCGACTCGGCAATGATCTCTTGGTCAGCGAAACCTCCTTCACCTTCGGAGCGCCGCCGTTGGACCGTTGGCTGGCTTCGCTTGAGGCGGCGGGGGCAGCGCCAGGAGAGGGCTGAGAGACGGATCCGGCGATGGGTCCGGGGCTGGAGGCGGACCTGCCGGGAGACGCGGAGGCTGGCTTTGGAGGCGGAGAGGGTTTGATGCTGACAAGCTCCAAGACATCGATGTAGCCGGAGTTCGGTGGAATTCGCATTTCCGTCTCAACGGCAGTTCCCATCTTGATCCCCTCGGACAACGCTCCGGCTCGCACAAAGATCTTGTCGCCTTCAGGGGCCCTGAAGATAAGCGTGACGCCGCTGGACGAAACGATCTGACCCTCAATGTATCCCTGCAGGCGGACCGTCTGCCCGGAGTATTTCTGAGGGCTGAATCGAATGTCGGCGAGCCGCACACCAGCGGCTTGAGTGCCGCCCGTTTTCCCGGTTGTCGAGGCAGGGCTCTTATCGTTCTGTCCGAAGGTTCCCGTGATCACAGTAAGAGCAAGGACCGAGCAGAACGGCAGGATCTGCAAGCTGCAACCTTCTTTTCGCACGACCGACTCCTTCAGGACGATGTGTCAAGGTGACTTGTTGCCGTGTATGTTAACACTCCGGTCTTCGACCGTCAAACCTCGTCCACGGCAGACTTCTCGCCTCCCGAGTTGAATCCGCTAATCCTTTTGGTTATAATTGGGTCGTTGTTTGCGAGCAGGAAGTTTTGACGATGATCAAAATCGGTCTCATGGGAGGAACCTTCGATCCCATCCATTTCGGGCATTTGGTAATTGCGGAAGAGGTGCGTATCCGGTACGGTCTGGAGAAAGTGGTCTTCATTCCCTGTGGAACACCCGCTCACAAGAAAGATTACGCGGTTACTCCCTCTGAGCATCGCTATCTCATGACCGTGCTGGCAACTGTGTCCAATCCCAGCTTCGAGACTTCCCGCATGGAGATCGACCGGACCGGTCCTTCCTTCGCCATCGACACGATTCGGGAGTTTCGCACTCGATACGACGGAGAAGCCGAGATCGTCTTCATCACGGGAGCGGACGCGATCATGGAGATACTGACCTGGCACAAGAAAGATGCCCTCGTCAGGATGTGCCGTTTCGTTGCGGCCACGCGGCCGGGGTATCCGATTGAGGGTCTGAGCAAGCTGCCTGCGGAGTATCTCAAGCAGATCGACGTGGTGGAAGTCCCTGGGATTGAGATCTCCTCGACCGACATCCGAGCGAGGGTGAGAGACGATTTACCCATTCGCTATCTGACACCGCCCGAAACAGAAGCCTACATCCTGAAGCACGCACTTTATAGAGAAACTCCCAATCCATAGAAGGAATCCGGAGGTGACCGACACAGCATGAACTACAGCTCTCGCGCCCCCACAGGGGGCGACGGCCCCGCCCGCCACGACCGTTTCCCGCGCAGCGCCTCCGCTGCGGAGTGGGAAGACACCATCGAAATCCGGCCGATTGCCGAGGGCGGCAGTCCCGGGAGCCTCCACGGCGACTCGTCCCGAAGGCGTGCTCGTGGACTCTCCCTTTTCGACCGTCTGCTCTGGACCGTGTGCCTGGGCATCATCACCGGCGTCCTCGCCGCCAACTGGAAGTTGCTGACCGGAGGAGTGAAGTTCTTCGGACTGGAGTGGAATCCCTTGAAGATCGTGGGAGTCGCTCCCTTTGAAGGCAAACAGAACGTCTCGATTCTGGTGATGGGAACAGACGATAAGATCGAGCAGGGACGGTCGGACACGATGATGGTCGCCCAGATCAACGTCCCGGACAAAAAGGTTGCGCTGGTTTCGATCCCCCGCGATTCCCGGGTGAACATCCCCGGGTACGGAGTCGATCGGATTAACGCAGCCTACCCACACGGGGGAGCCCCCTTGGCGAGATCGGCGGCGGAGGCGCTCCTCGGTCGCCGCCTCGATTACTATATCAAAACCGACTTCAATGGATTTCAGGACATCGTCGATGCTCTGGGCGGCATCGAGTTGGATGTGGAGAAACGTATGGTCTACCGGGACCGGGCGCAGAATCTGCGGATCAACCTTCGTCCGGGTCATCGGAAGCTCATGGGGTATGATGCGATGGGATACGTGAGGTTTCGCCATGACGCCCTGGGCGACATCGGACGCATTCAACGACAGCAGAAGTTCGTTCACGCCGTGCTCGACAGGATGATGCAGCCGACCATGCTGCCGCGGCTGCCCTTCATCCTCAAAGCAATCCAGCGGAACGTCAAGACAGATATCCCGGCTCAGGACTTCCTTGCCCTGGCCCGGATCGCGCACGGGTTCAGTGGGGGCAACATGAAGACCGCGATGATCCCGGGAGAGCCCGTTCGGATCGGGGGAAAGTCGTACTGGGAAGTGAACCGCTACGAAACAGCGGAGCTGCTGGCCTCCTTGGACCGTCAAGCCCTCGCGAACAAGCCGGATCCGGCTAAGTCCAGCCCCTCGATCTCCGTTTGCGTTCTGAACGGATGCGGGGTTCCCGGAGCCGCCAATCAGGTTGCCAGACAACTGAAAGAGGAGGGCATCGAGGTCACGGAAACCGGCAATGCCGAAAGCTTCGGCTATCGGGACTCACAGATTATCGACCACACGGGGAAAGGAGACAAAGGAGAACGAGTTCGCTCCGTCATCGGTTTCGGAGCCGTCCTGCCGCGCAAAGGCGTAAACGCCGCCGAGGCAGACGTCACGTTGATCCTGGGCAAAGACTTCAAACGTGTCTAATATCCAACTCGATTCACAACAGAAAACAGATTTCCTTTGCGATGCCCTGGACGAGGAGAAGGCTCAGGACATCGTCATCTTGAACGTTCAAGGGTTGACGCTGATCGCCGACTATTTTATCATCTGTACGGGAAACTCCTCCACGCACCTCCGGGCCATCTCCGAAGGAGTTCGGCAAAAAATCAAGGATCATGTCGGTCTACGCACCAAGCCCGAGGGAGTCGGGGAGTCACTCTGGGTTGTTCTCGACTGTGGAGACGTGGTCGTGCATATTTTCAGTCAGGATCGACGAGAGTTCTACGATCTCGAACGGCTTTGGTCCGACGCCGGAAAAACTGAATGGGTGCCAAAGGCCCCTTCTCTCGCCGCGAGCGATCCTGCCTGAAGTGCGGAGCTTCGATGAACCAGCCCACATCTCCCTTGCACGATCTTGAGCGTCGAAAACGACTGGACCAGGTTCAGCCCCTGGTGACTGCCGCGCGGGCGGCCCTGCGCCGGCTGGATTTCCAAGTCGCCCTGGCCCGGTGCTCCGAGGCGGTGAAACAGGTACCGGAGTGCGCCTTCGCTTACGAGATCAAAGGAGACACCCACCGCGCTCGTGGGGAACACGATCTGGCGATCGATTGCTTCCAAAGAGCCTTGACCCTGGAGCCGAACAACCGCCGGGTGCAGGACAAGTTTGCGCTGGCGACCCTCGACATGGAGGAGACACGGCGTCTCGAGGAACGCCGGCAAGAGGCGGCACAGAATCCACAGAGGTTTCTCCGGAGTCAGAAGAACCCTTTGTGGTCGTGTGTGTTGTCTTGCCTCCTTCCCGGCTTTGGTCAGTTCTACAACGAAGAGTACGGCAAAGGCTGGATTCTCGTAGCTCTTTTCTGCTTTAGCAGCTACTTCTCCTTTGCCGCGGTGTGGATGATGCTGCAGGCCATGAAGGGCGGTCATCTCAGCCTGGAGTTGGCACAGAGGCCCTTCCAGGAAATGGGGGTCGGCCGCCTGCTGTGGATCCTGCTCAACTGCGTGCTGTCGGGCGCAGTGTGGACTTACAGTGTGATCGAAGCTCCGGTCACGACCCTTCGCGAAAACAAACGACAAGCAGCGGAGTGGGGTATCGCATGATCGCATACACTCGTTAAGGGTGAAAACGCCCCCTCACCCCTCGAACCCTATGGGTCCGAGGGGTGAGGTGGAAAGATGGAATCCGATGGACACCTCTGTACTGGTTCTGAATCAAAACTACGAGCCGCTCAACATCACCAATGTACGGCGAGCGGTCGTTTTGCTGTGCATGGGGAAGGCAGAGGTCGTCAAGGATGACACCGGTTATATCCGCTCCATCGAGCAGAGCTTCCGAATTCCATCAGTCGTTCGGCTTGTTTATTTTGTAAAGCGACCGGTTCCCGAGCTCAAGCTGTCCCGCAAGAGCGTTCTCGCCCGCGACGATTACACCTGCCAGTATTGCGGAGAGAAAGGCTCCAACCTGACCCTGGATCACATCATCCCCAGAGACCGTGGCGGCAAGACCGAGTGGGAGAACCTGGCCTGCTGTTGCCTGAAGTGCAACAACAAGAAGGCCAACCGCACGCCTCAGGAGGCGCGGATGCAACTGTGCCGCCCGCCGCGTAAACCCAAATACGTGCCCTACATCAGCTTCCCGAAATTCGTGGCGGCCACGCGCAACGACGACTTCCACGAGTTCCTGTCTCCTTACGTCAAGTCGCTCGAGCACCGTTGATCGTCTCGGAAGGCAACTTGGCAGGTTTCGATGCCGGCCCGAATCTTCTGCGCGTCCGCCAGGTGAGTGCCGGTGGCGAAGCTCTCCCCCAGTCGTTCCATTTTCGCTGTCGCGAGGCTCAGTTAGCTGATCACCTGTTAATCTGCAGGCTGAGCCATGACAGAAACCATTCGGGTCAGGCGCGCGATGCTCCACGCGACACGACCGCACGTCTACCGCGAGCTACATTATGAACACCGCGTGCTGCCGGATGACTGCGGGGCGTGGGGGGATGGCCGTCACGAACGCTGGCTACCGCGCCTTCAGGTCCCGCAGCAAGCGGTCGAAGGCGCGCCTGTAGGAATCGTGGTTCTTCCAGTCGGTGAAGTCGCCGATGTGGCGGGGGTTCTTGAGGAGATTTGGCCAGCCGTTGTCCACGGAAACACCGCCTCATCAAGGCGGACGGGGAACAGAACCGTCTTTCCCCGTCTCCTTTTATCAGGAAGTGCTGGTTACCGAGGGCTGGGGAGAGAAAAGCTCAAGTTGGTTCCCGGTATCCTCCGCATCGTTTGCACAAAGTCCAATCATGTGTTCCAGCACGTTGTCGAGTTTCTTGAACTGGAATCGCACTTTCTCCCTGGAGTCGCGTTCTGCCCAACTCGCCAGCTTTCCCGTTACCAGTGCCTCACAGGCGCGCACGCACCATTGCTTTCTTGGCACCATTGGCTGCCGTTCCGTTTCGTCTGGACAGAGCACTTGGAAAGAGAAGTCTCTGCGGAGTTCGCTCACAATCTCATCTATCGTGAGAACGACTTCCACTTTCCAGTTCCTACGCAACTTGGGGAATTTCGGATCATCAGAGGCACGGGCTGCCACCACATGCTCCCAGATGAGTGATGCCATGTATGGAAGAGGGGGTTTCGAGTCGCATAGCTTGATGGTGGAATACGACTCGACGAGCCGGTTCATGGGGACTTGAACTCCCTGGTGGAGTCTCCCGTCGAGCACGTTGTGGGACAGGTTCCCCAAACGTTTCTCGAAGAAGAAATACGGTTGTCGCTCGTCGGACCTGTTGAAGGCTACGATGGAGAAAGGCCGAACAAAGGAGACTTCGCCACTTTCGGTACGTCGTTGATGGTAATCGCATACCGCTACGGCTCTGCTTTGATGAGTCAAGAGTACGACATCATGTGTGCGCAGCTTGCCGTCTGCGGTCGGCCAGCCGGTGAGGTCATCGTCGTAGGCCATGAGTTGCCTGAAGGTGCTCAACCACAAGGTTTGATCCGGCGTGAAGCTCTTCTTGACCTCACCCAGAACACCTGTGCATTCCTGGGACAGAATCCCGAAGTCTGGGGTCACAGATTCCACAGGATTGCCGTCAACTGATGTGCTTTTCGCAGGTGACGGCGTGAGTCGTCTCCCCTGGAAAACTACGACATCGTCTCGTTGCTGTCCCGCCTGATCGTCAAACCGGTAGAAGTTGACAAAGCCCAGCATGGCGAAGATCGTGTCTTCGTAGTCATCAATCTCATCTCGAACCTCTTTACCGGACTTCATACGTGACCTCCCTCGTATTCTCTGATGTGCCCCTCGGCGTATGAGTCAAATATGTGATGGATCAGACGTTTGATCGCAGCCATGCTTCCCTTCATTTGGGGAACGATAGTGATCTCGCTCCCGGAGAGTATCCAAACATCAAACGCGCTGCCATCATAGTAATCCAACACGGAAAGGTGTACGTACGGGTTGCCGTGCAGTACCGAGACCGAGGCTCCCCGGAGTCGTTGCATGGCCTTGATGAACCGGTGTCTTTGGTCGGGTTCGGCAACTTGGTCTACTTGGAAATCTACCACCAGAGGACTTACCGACAAGTCGCCACGGCTCCTGCGGCAGCGCTGCCCAAAGAAGCGGACATTCTCATCAATGGTCTTGCACACGGGTTCCACGAACGCTGCAAAAGCTTGCGACACGAGGGCGTCCGTATGTAGAACGCCCTGCCTTGTGAAAAACACTGACGCAAGAACCTGATGGTCCCGGCAGGCATCAAACTGAAGGGATTGAAACCATCCGTTGTGTTCGTAAACCATATCGAAGGCTTCGCCGAGTTCCAGGCGTGGCCAACTCACCATCTTTATCACTCGTTCGTCTTCGGCTTGATGAGCTTGCGCAAACCGGACGCGCGAGGAGGCTCGTCGGATGATGAGGCGGGAGAAGGAGTTCTGTTCGAGAAATGATTCGAGCAATCGGCGTAGACGACGGTGTGTGATGAACGTCGTTACCGCTTGCGGGTAAGACTTCTCAATAAGAGCTACCAGCCGCTGGAAGAACCATGACGACTCGAGCGT
>JACQGJ010000218.1 GCA_016199605.1 Armatimonadota bacterium
CTTCTCGCCCGAGAGAAGACGCGCCACAAATTTCATGCGTTCGTCCATCACACTGGTTTCCTTCCACGGCATATCTTTCTCCTCCTAAGGATTTGATACGCCCAAAAGTGTAAACCATGTGCTCGGAATAAAGTGTTAAGGATGTCCCCGGAATATACAAAACTGGCGGAGAGGGTGGGATTTGAACCCACGAGCGAAGGTTATCCGCTACACGCTTTCCAGGCGTGCACCTTAAACCACTCGGGCACCTCTCCGGATCTGCAGCTTCAGCGTGCGCGCCCATAGACGGCGAACGTTCCGTTCCTTCGTGCGTTCGGTCCGCTATCCTCGACGTGCAGGCTGCAATTGCATGGCGGAGAGGGTGGGATTCGAACCCACGTGGGAGGTTTGATCCCCCCAAGCCGATTTCGAGTCGGCCCCGTTATGACCACTTCGGTACCTCTCCGCTGTATAAGAACCATGGAAGGCCAAGAGCAATAGCTGCTCTACGCGACCTTCCTCAAATTCTCAAAGAACTTCCTCAGGATATCAGTACACGCCTCCCCCAGGACGCCTCCACGCACGAGCACCCGGTGATTGAAGGAGGGATTTGACAGGATCGTCTCCACGGGAAGCACGCTACCTGCAACGCCCGCCTTGGGATCGGCGGTTCCATAGACACATCCGCCGACTCTCGCTTGAACCATCGCTCCGGAGCACATGGCGCAGGGCTCGAGGGTAACAAACACCGTGACCTCATTCAACCGCCAGGTCTCCAGCCTCCTGGAGGCTTCACGGATCACCTGCATCTCAGCATGAGACAAGGGGTCCTGATACGTTTCTCTCTGGTTGTGGCCCCGGGCAATCACTTCGTTTCGGAACACTGCTACGGCGCCAACCGGCACCTCATTCTCAGCGAAGGCCTCCTCCGCTTCTCTCAGAGCTTCGCGCATATACCGCTCGTCTGTGAGCAGGTCCGCAGGGACTTCCGTCATCAACTCTTAACCACCTAAGCTGGTACCCCCGCCGGGAATCGAACCTGGATCTTGGACTTAGGAGGTCCCTGCTCTGTCCATTGAGCTACGGGGGCGAAAGTGGTACGCCCGGCAGGATTTGAACCTGCGACACCTGGCTCCGGAGGCCAGTGCTCTGTCCCCTGAGCTACGGGCGCATACAAGTCCACGAACAGAGAAGACTTCGCCGGCGAACCGGTTCGCCGATGTATCTCAAACCCCCGTCAGGCAGGCACATGTTACCATACATCACTGGATTCGGCAACCAAACCGCCAAACCGAACCATGGGCTGAAACTCCAACATAAGCAAGGCCCGATCGGCGGACAGGATGAACACTCAGCCTCTTCTCCCTACTGGAGGGTTTTCGCGATTTTCGCCCAGGAATCACGTAGCGTGACCGTGCGATTAAAGACGAGTGCGCCCTCCGAGGAGTCTGGATCCACGCAGAAATACCCCTGGCGCTCAAACTGGAACCGGGTCCCAGGCGGAGCCGTGGCGACGCTCGGCTCAACCATCGCCGTCAGTGATTGCAGCGACTCCGGATTCAGATTGGACTTGAAATCGGCGCCCTCTTCCGCCTCGCCCGGATTCTCTTTCGTGAAGAGGTGATCGTACAATCTGACTTCCGCTGGAACGGCGTGGTCCGCGGATACCCAGTGCAGGGTCGCTTTCACTTTCCTTCCATCGGGTGAATCGCCACCCCGAGTTTCCGGATCGTAGGTGCACCGCAGCTCCACGATCTCGCCGGTCTCATCGTCTTTGACAACGTCGGTGCATCTGATGAAGTAGGCGTATCGCAGCCGCACCTCGCGACCGGGGGATAAACGGTAGAACTTCGGGGGTGGATCCTCACGGAAATCCTCTTGCTCGATGTACAGGACCTTCGCAAAGGGCACCTTGCGGGTTCCCATGTCGGGATCCTCCGGGTTGTTTACTGCCTCGAGCTCCTCGACCCCGTCTTCAGGATAGTTCTCGATGACGACACGCAGCGGTCGAAGAACAGTCATCACTCGCGGGGCGTGTTTGTTCAGATCACCCCTGATACAGTCCTCCAGCATGGCAAGATCAACTACGCTGTCGGCTTTGGCGACGCCGATGCGGGCACAAAACTCACGAAGGGACTCCGGAGTATACCCGCGCCTGCGAAACCCGCAGATAGTGGGCATTCTCGGATCATCCCATCCCTTGACGTAGCTCTCCTCGACCAACTGGATCAGCTTGCGTTTGCTGAGCACCGTGTAGGTCAGGTTGAGTCGCGCAAACTCAATCTGCCGCGGAGGGTAGATTTCCAGATTTTCCAGATACCAGTCATACAGGGGTCGGTGATCCTCAAACTCCATCGTGCAGATCGAGTGGGTGACTCCCTCCAGGGAATCGCACTGCCCATGGGTAAAGTCGTACATCGGGTAGAGACACCATTTGTCGCCCGTCCTGTGGTGTTCCGAGTGAAGAATCCGATACATGACGGGGTCGCGCATATTGAGATTGGGATGGGCCATGTCGATCTTCGCCCGCAGAATTCGTGCGCCGTCGGCGAATTCCCCGGCGCGCATCCGCTCAAACAGGTCCAGGTTTTCCTCCACGGGACGATTCCGGTATGGACTGTCTTTCCCCGGCTCCGTCAATGTGCCCCGGTATTCGCGCATCTGCTCTTGCGGCAGGTCACAGACGTAGGCTTTCTCTCTCTTGATAAGCTTGACGGCGTACTCGTAAAGCTGCTCGAAAAAATCGGAGGCATAGTAGAGGCGATCTTCCCAATCGAAACCAAGCCAGCGGACGTCTTCCTTGATGGACTCGACGTACTCCACGTCCTCCTTGCAGGGGTTCGTGTCGTCAAAGCGGAGATTGCACTGTCCACCAAACTCGAGCGCCAGACCGAAGTTCAGGCAGATTGACTTGGCGTGTCCTATGTGGAGGTACCCGTTCGGCTCCGGCGGGAATCGAGTGTGGACCCTGCCTTCAAACTTGCCCGTCTTGAGGTCCTCTTTGATGAAATCTCGGATGAAATCCGATCGGGTGGTTTCTGCCTCCGCCATTTCTGTGGCTCCTTCACTTTTTCACCTGGACGAATCCATCGATCCGTAGACGACCCCGGGCGTCATATTCCGGCGCAGGCCCGGTCGAGGCGCTCCAGGCAACGCTCACGGCCCAGCAATTCCATCAACTCAAACAAACCAGGGCCCCACGTCCGCCCACTCAGCGCAGCACGCGTGGGATGGATCACTTTCGAGGCAGATACTCCCATCTCCTCGGAAAGCCCTCTCACGACGCTCTCCAGCGAGTTGTGGTCGAAGCTGGAGAGAGAAGCAAGACGATCCCTCAGGTCGGCGAGGACCTTCAGAGATTCCTGATTGGAGAGCCATTTGTCGCGCGCCTTGTCTTCGTAGGATAGCTGATCCGTCGGGGAGAAAAAGAAGTTAGTCTGCTGCACAACGTCAGACAACGACTTCATCCGCTCCTGAGCGAGGGACACAGCCTGGCGAGCCCTGTGACGCTGTTCTGAGGACAAAGGCAAAGTGATGCAACCCGCTGTCGCGAGAAACGGCAGGCACAACTCCACGAGCTCGTCCAGGTCAAGTTTCCTCAGGTATTCGCCGTTCATCCATTCGAGCTTCTCGTAGTCGAAGATTGCGCCGGATTTGTTGATGGCCTCCGGTTGGAACCTCTGCACCAAGGCTTCCATCGAGAGCACCTCGCCCTCGGCTCCCTCTCCCGGAGACCAACCCAACAGTGACAGAGCATTCACCATCGCCTCCGGGAGAAAGCCTTTGTCGCGAAAGTCGAGAAGGGCGGTGGCGCCATGTCGCTTGGAGAGTTTGGATCGGTCTTTGCCCAGAAGCAAGGGAACGTGCGCGAAAACCGGGACTGGTTTGCCCAGCGCCTGGTACAGGAGAATCTGCTTGGGTGTGTTGGAAATCCCGTCCTCGCCTCGCAGAACATGGGTAATCTCCATGAGCGCGTCATCGATGACCACTGCAAAGTTGTAGGTGGGGAAGCCATCGGACTTCTGAAGGACCAGGTCCTCCAACTCGGAGTTCTGGAACTCAGTCTGTCCGCGCACCAAATCGTCCCAGGCAGTCACTCCCTCTTTCGGCATACGAAACCGCACGGCGGGACGACGGCCCTCTTCACGCAGTACCTGCTCTCGTTCCGGAGTCAAGTCGCGGCATCGACCGTCATATCGCGAGTCGCCTTTGCGGGCCTCCAGTTCCTCGCGCCGGGTCTTTAACTCCTCAGGAGAGCAGTAACAATGATAGGCAGCGCCTTTGTCCAGAAGCTCCTCAATCGCGTTGCTGTAAAGCGACAGTCGCTGCGATTGAAAGTAGGGACCATGCTCGCCGCTTCCTGCCGAAAGGTTGAGGCGGGTGAGGTAGTCGTTGTACGATTCGTTGGGAAGAGGTTGCAGGTCTTCGTCGCTTAGTCCCCGGATGGAAGGACCTTCGTCCCATTCGAGGCCAAGCCATCGAAGTCCGGCGAGAGTCGACCAGAGCGATGCCGCCGTGTTGCGCGCCTGATCGGTATCCTCGATGCGCAACACAAAGGTGCCTCCTCGCCCGCGGGCGAAGAGGTAGTTGAACAAAGCGGTGCGGACGCTGCCGACATGAAAAGGCCCCGTGGGAGACGGGGCCATTCGGACACGAACAAGGGTTGCCATCGGACTCGCCTCACATCATGTCGTCTTTCTTGATGTACCGGCGCTTCTTGCCGTTGAATCCCTGATCCAGCCGCCGTTCGTCGAAGGTAAAGAAAGTGCCGGACTTTCCTGAGGGCTGGTAAAAGCAGTGGTAGCCGGAGAGGTTGGAGGCCACCATACGCTTGCTGGTCCTTCGCACGATGTTCACCTCTGCCCAGAGGGTGATGAACTCGAGACCACGGCCGTGGTGGGTCATGATCTGGCTCATGATGTCGAAGACCGACATCGGCTTGGAGGCTGCCTCCAAGCGCATTGCCAGAAGCTCTTCAATCCGGTCAGGCGCGACATAGAGAGCAGCGTCTTTTTCTCTTTTGTTCACGAGTTGGAACGCGCAAGGGCGATCGGTGGGCTGAATGTAGATGACACTTCCACACGGTTCGAGGTTCTGCTTGTACCACTCACCCAGACCATAGAGAAGACCGGTATCCTCACAAATCCAAATCGACAGGAGGCTGTTGGTTTCGTCGATGAAGTCGCCATACATGATCCCTGATTCCATACCGAAGAACTCGTCGTCGAGCTCACGGTACTTCATGGTTCCCGAGAGATAGTGATGGTAGGGGACCGCATATCTGACGAAATCCCTGGACTTCTTCGTCTTCGGCACCCGAGCCACATCGACTTCCTCGTCGATCTCCTCCCATTCTGCAGCAGTCACCGCGTCCGCGAGATCTCCGTCCAGTCCGTTGTCTTCGAGGAGGACATCCACCTCCTCATCGTCTATGGTGCGAACGGAGATCCGTTCCACGTTGAGAACCTCAGGGACTTCCTGAATGTGCTCAGGGATCAACTCCTTGAGATGGTACCGGTGAGTTCCCACTGCTTTGTATTTCTGGTCGGCACCCAAGAGCGAGGAAAGGGACTGTATCGTCCCGGCGTATTCTGCCTCAGCGGGGGATAATTCGAACAGGTCACTCATAACCTGCGTGAGAGTGACCGGACGGCCGGTCTCTCGAAGGAAGGTCTCGACCTCCCCGAGGTCTTCCTCAGGCAGGACTATCGCCTGGCTCTTGGGCAGCTTCTTCTTAAGCAACGCTGCGACGTCGACCGATTGGTCTTCCACGCTCGTCTCCTGGACCTGGGAGGACTTTCGGGCCACTTCATCCTTGAGTTCCCCTTCCATTTGAGCAGTCAAACAGTGACCGGTGGAAAGAATCCGCAGACGCTCATCGTCGTACAGGGCGCGCCAGACTTCAGTGGGATCAAACTGGCGGCGCAATTCCTTCCAGAGGAGGAAGCTGAGAATCCGGTGGTGCACCGGTTTTCCGGCGGATTCGATGACCTTAACAAGCCAGTCGGGCGCCGTTCCACTCCCTGTCAGCCGCCGTGACGCAAACTGGCTCGAAAGCGCGGGGAACTCTGGGTCCTTATTCAGGAAGTTCTCGATCACGACCTGCTGTTCGTCATTCGAGGAGATTTCCAGGAGCCAGTCCTGCAGGATGTAGACCTCTCCGTGAATCTCGACGTATTTGGGCCTTTCTTCAAGAATCCGGGCGAGGACATCGGAATAGTATCTCCTGGACCTGCCTCTCAAGGCGGTCAACTCCTCTGCAAGGCTCTCAAGGTCGATAGGTCTCCCGACAATTCGAAGGGTGTCCTCGATCAACCCTTCAACCGGACGTTGGATGGCGTGGAGCCGATGGCTCAGGTTCCATTTCCGGTTTGCGAATACAATCCGCTCCGATCCTGTCAACGCTTCACGGATGAATTCGCGCGACAGCGTTACTCCGTTCGAGCTGCCCTGTGCCAACTCAGGTGTCCGCAAAGGACGACGATCACGCAGTAACACCGAGACCATGAGGTCCTCGAGAAGGACCTTGGATAGTTTTTCCACTTCCGCTTGGGGTAATGCCTGACTCAAAGAGGACACCTCCGACTTGCTGTAATTCTTGTAAGATCGTATGTCAAACGGTCACCCAGTCAGCCACTGGCTGCGGATCCCGCGTCAAACTTGCTTTCCTTCCAGATCGTAGGCTTGAGCCCGCGTGATCTCCACCTCGACAAGATCCCCGGGCCTCACTCTACACTGACGTACCCTCACTGTCGAATCGATGTCGGGCGCGTCGAACTCGCTCCGTGCCACGCCGGTCCCAGCCTCGCGGACCTTTCCCCTCGCGTACCGTTGACCGTGTCCGTTGCCGTTTCCATGATTCGAGTCAGGGAAGGACACCTTCTCCACGAGCACCTGGAGTCTCTGCCCCACTTTTGCCTGATTCTTCCGCAACGAGATCTCCTGTTGCGTCACCATCAACCGATGGAACCGATCCTCAGCCACCTCCAATGGTACCTGATCAGGAAGGGAGGCGCTTTCCGATTCTCTCTCTCGAGAGTACCGGAAAGTCGCCATTCGGTCGAACTTCAATGATTTGGCGAAGTCCAGGAGATATTGAAAGTGCTCCTCGGTTTCACCTGGAAATCCAACGATGAAAGAGGTGCGGATAGCTACCCCGGGGATTCTCTCACGTATCCTGTCAACGAGTTTCGCGTAGTCCTCGGGGGTTCCGGCTCGTTTCATTGATTTCAGGATATCCGGATGAACGTGTTGCAGAGGAACATCGACGTACTTGCACAGATTCTCGTGTGACGCGAGGACCTCAATCAAGTGGTCCGTAATAAAAGTCGGGTAACAATACAGAAGCCGAAACCACCTGACGGTCTGAATCTCAGATAGAGCCTCCATCAACTCACTGAGGTTCCTTTTGCCGTAGAGATCAAGTCCGTACCGGGTAGAGTCCTGAGAGATCAGGACGACTTCTTTCACGCCCCGGTCTCCCATCTGACGCGCCTCTGCGACTATGGATTCGACCTTGCGACTGCGGAACTCCCCCCGAATCTGCGGGATGATGCAAAACGTACATTTGTGATCACAACCCTCAGCTATTTTCAGGTAAGAGATCCACGGTTCCGTCGCCTGCCGCCGAGGTGTCGTTTCTTCGTATATGTATCCGGACTTCGTGACGGCGACGGAAGTTATTCCCTCCATCGCGTCTCGCACAATGTCAACGATCTTGGGCAGATCACCGGGACCAAGGTATCCGTCTACTTCCGGCACGGCTTGCCGGAGGAGCGGCAGATCCCTTTGCGGCAGGCAACCCGCGGCAATCACAGCTTTGCACCTGCCATGTTGTTTCAGCTCGGCGACCTGGCGAAGAGTGTCAAGAGACTCGTCAACGGATGCAGCAAGAAATGCGCACGTGTTGACGATCAGGACCTCTGCCTGTGACTCGTCTGTTGTGAGATCGAAGCCAGCTTCGTGTAGAAAACCGAGCATCACCTCGGAATCAACCAGATTCTTGGGACACCCCAGGGATACCAAGGCGCATTGCACAGGTTTGGACATCAATTCCTCAGAGCCGGACCCACCTGAAAACGATACGCGCGCGGCATCATACAAAAGCAAAACTCTCCCCCCGCGCTGCATCACAGGCCTTCCGCGAGTCGGAGAGTCGTCCGCACATTTTCGTGGACCTGCTCAAATCCGGCGTCAGTATAGCATCATTCTTCAGGATCGGCAAGGTATTGAAGGCGCGTTTCGATGCCCGTCGTCTCCCGGACGCTGCCGACGGTCAATGGGTTGCAGCTACATCGGTGGGTGTCAGTGGGAGTAGTCCCGCGCTCGGGTGTCGCAGTGCGTCCTCTGCCCGGACCGGCCGGACCATGTTGATCACTGAACAAACGCGGGCGCGATTGTCGTCGATATGATCGGGCGTTGTGGCGGCGGGAAAAATGTAGGAGTTTTGAGGGATCTCCATGCAACTTTCCCCTTCCGTTGCTGTCGAAACCTATAGTCTCAATCCAGTGTAGCGCAAGGAGTTAAGCGACGATGGGCATAAGAAGAAGGTTTATAATCCAGGGATTCACGCTGATCGAGCTCTTGGTCGTCATCGCCATCATTGCCCTGCTTGCCGGGATGCTCTTTCCGGTTTTCGGCAGAGCCAGAGAAAAGGCGAGGTCGGCCACTTGTCAAAGTAATCTCAAGCAGATCGGTCTCGCAATCACGATGTACATTTCTGATAACGATGAAGTCCTCCCAGATCCAAATCCGTGGTTTTATGATCCGGGATGCCCTAACGGCAAGGAAGGGAGTACCTGTACCGGCAGGGAAAACTCGTGGGAGGTAGTGATACTCCCTTACATGAAGAACACACAGGTCTTCGTTTGCCCCAGTTCTCCCTACAAACCACGGCCAAGTGTAGCTACGTGCAAGGGAATAGGGACCGACGCTTCCACATGCAACGGAACCGGATATGCGTACAACGGCAGCTACTGGGGATCAGCCCCCAACCTGAGCGCCCCCGGAACGTCCGTCTGTAACGCGCAATGCCCCCTGGGGTCGACGAACTGTCCCCAAGGAGTGGGTGGATATCGGACCATGGACGCGGATGTGGTGGATCCTTCTCGGACACTGCTTGTTGCAGATTCACCTCCTAACGGACGATATGTTATGGGGGACGACAATGTTGGGTGCAGTAATTTCGCGGCTGGACCGACTGCTGATCCGTTTGATATGGGAGACATCTACTACCCTGAGGCTAAGAGACACAACGGGGGGTTTAACATCCTTTACGCTGACGGTCACGTTAAGTTCAATTCGAAAAGGCTTCCGTGGCAGGTGTGGACCGTGCAAGATGATGGACCTTAGTTCTCTATCACCTCTCGAGCCAATGAACGTTACAACAGCCTGCCGGGGTAAATCTCCGGCAGGCTGTTCAGTTCTAAGACTCCGTCCGGAAGGACCGCGCGACTCATGCTTCCTCAAGTGTCCTCACTGTGGTAGAATCCAGCCAGCCAGGCGACATGTCTGAGCTTCTTACTGGAGGTGTTCGTGATGCGCAAGACTGTACTGCTGATGGTTGGTGCGTGGGCGTTTGCTGTTCTCATGTCGATAGGGCCGTTGTATGCCCAGTATGCCCAGCCTGCCCAACCGCCTGCCGGAGGCAATCCGGGGCAGCCTGGACCGCCACCACCCGGCGGACCGGGACAGTTTGGGGGAGGACCTGGCGGACCGATGGGTGGAGGCAACCCCATGATGGGGCTTATGCAGCTCCTCGGCAACCTCGGCTCCGGTCAGGTTGCCCTTGCCGTAACGAACGAGTACGTATACGTTGTCAAAGGTGACGTGCTGGTTCAGTTCTCAGCCAAGGACCTGACTGAAGTGAAACGGGTCAACCTCGGGATCGGTCCGCCTCCTGGGATGTTCGGCCCTATGGGTGGAGGTGGAGGAATGATGGGCGGACAGCGCCAGGGACAGCCGGGAGGCGCGGGAGGTGAATCCGGTGGGCACCCTGCTCCTCCGGCTCCCCCTGCCGCTGGTCAGAACCACGGACACAACTGATGTCGCCACAATCTCCACAAGGGGGGTGAATCCCAATGAGATGGATCCGTCATCCTGTGACAAAAGTGATCCTCGTGTGTATCACGATTGGTGTCATCGTCATCGTGAGCGTAATCCGCAAGGTTCACCATATCCCAAGTGAGGCCCTCCAGCCCTCCAAGCCGTCGGCCACCGAGGCGACAGCGGCGGC
Source organism: Armatimonadota bacterium (assembly GCA_016199605.1). Lineage (GTDB taxonomy): Bacteria > Armatimonadota > Abditibacteriia > CG2-30-59-28 > CG2-30-59-28 > JACQGJ01. The sequence goes on from JACQGJ010000218.1 coordinate 10,214, forward strand.
GACGCGGCTGTGGAATCTCCGAAACCAGTGGGTGTTGCTTGAGGCGCAGAGGTCCCAGGGAGTGCAGAGACCTTTCCAGTTGCGTGTGACCGAGACGGACCTCAACACATTTCTTCGCTCCGACCTGCCCGCCCAGTTCGGCATTGCGTCTACTCAAAACCTTCCCTTGCGAAATCCTCGGATCAAGTTCGGTTCCGACGGAATCGAGGTCAGCGGCCTGGCGGACCACGAGGGTCGCGCTTTCTTTGTGACGGTTATAGGGAGCCTTCAGCTTGTCGACGCAACTACCCTTCGCTTCAGTCCCGCCTCGGTGAAGGTCGGCGACTGGAGCCCACCCGGATTTGTTGAGGACAAGATACTGCAGAAGCTGCGGGACGAAGCCTACCGGCACCCCATGCAATCCTCGATCCCGTTGAAAGAGGTCAAGGTGGAGCCTGGCGCCCTGGTAGTGAGAGGTTAGCAACACGCTCGGGCGGGGGGAGTACGAAACTGCGCCTCTCCCCTACCCCGCCCGAGCGATTCGTGGCTGCTTGGGCTTCCGTGCTACGCGTCCAGCTTCACGACCTTACCGGTTTTCATGGATTCATTCGCACCGCAGGCAATTGCAGTGGCTTTCAGCCCATCTTCGTACGTGGCAAGGATTCCCTTGACCTTGCCGGCCTTAACCGAGTCAATGAACGCCCGGTCTTCCTTGGCGAAAATGTTCCCTTCCCCTGGAATGGAGACCTCTTCGCCGTTGGGCAGGGAAACCTTGACCGAGTGTTCCCACCCCGTGAAGACGGCCTTCATGTCTGTCCCCCACACGTCGAGGAAGATGCCTCCCCCGATAGAAGTACAGCAAGAGCTGTAGAGGTTTGCTGCGGCGCCGTTGGCAAAGGTCAACTGGACCATTGAGGCATCCTCAATTGTGAAGAAATCGGGACGCTTCCTTCGGTCTCTTACCGCAACGGCGTAGACGTGCGTCACATCTCCGAAGAGGTACCGGGCGAGGTCAATGGTGTGGGTCGTTTGCTCAAGGAACTGCCCGCCGGACTTGTCCTTCTGAACCCACCAGTTCCAGATCCCTTCGTACAGTGTCGGTCCACCACCTAACCATCCGCCGTGCATCATGACCGGACTCTGCTTTTTCAGGAGGTCGCGGACTCGCTGGACCGAAGTCCGGTAGCGGGTCATGTAACCAACGGAGGTGAGGAGGTTGTTCTTTTCGACTCCTTCGGCGACCTTTCTGGCGGTCGCCAGGTCAATGGCAACCGGCTTCTCAATGAAGAACGGCAGCTTCCGGTCGATCACCAGCGCCTCAGCCGCTCCGTGCGCAAACGGAGGCAACATGATATAGACTGCATCGGGTTTGGCTTCGTCAAGCATTTTCTTCGCGTCCGAGTAGATCGTCCCGCGGCCCCCGACCTGCTCCCTTCGTTCCGCCGCCGTGGCTTCGTTCAGATCACACCAACCGACGAAGTCCACGTCGCTGAAATCCTTCAGCCCTTGATCGAGGTGTCCTTTGACGATGCCACCCGATCCGATAAACCCGAGTTTGACCTTGCTTGCCATTCTGTTCTCCTTGGTTTGTATTGATTTTTGTTCTACGCGTTTGGGTCGAACAGGAGTGGGAAGAACTGCCCACCCATCTTCTCCCCCTTGTTGACGGGCGGCACGCCTTCCAACAGCGGTTCGTCGCTCGCGGAGGCGACACCGTCCCGAAAAGCATTAATCACCGTCGCGCGGCGAGGCCGGTCCGTGCTGTTCTCAAAGGAACCATGCATCGTCATGGAGTGGTGGAACGAACACTCTCCTCGTTTCAACACGACGGGAGTCGGGTTCTCGAAGGCCCTTTTCTGTTCGTCGGTCAACACTTCGTTAATCGCCACCATATCTCCAGTCAGCCCGGTGATGGGAAGGAGATCCCACTTGTGGCTGCCGGGAACGTAATACACACACCCGTCCTCGCGTGTCGAGTCATCCAGCCCGATCCAACAAGTGAGATGAGCCAGCGGCTTTGTTCGCGTCCAGTAAGAGTAGTCCTGATGCCAAGCCACCACTCCGCCGTGACGAGCCGGTTTACAGAACAACTGATCGTGCCAAAATCGAACCGCGCCTCCCAGCAACTGCGACGCCGGAGTCGTGAACGCGGGGTTCCAGAGTATGTCATGGAAACCGGGGGTGATCCTCCATGCCCCCAGCGCATGGAATAACACCCGGCTCGGGTCCTGCGATTCGTTGGAGTGGTACTCATAAAACAGACTGTTGCCCGGACGGGACGAGTCCATCAAACCTTCCAGTTCTTCCAGAAGCCGGTCCACCTGGTCCTCGGTCAGAAGGCGAATTCCGGTCAGGTAACCGTTCCTCTCGTAGGAAGCAACCTGGTCTTCCGTCAGGCGGTAACATTCCAGTTGCTCCCGCGTTGACGGAATCGAAAACAAATTGCCAACCAACTCATGCCGTGCGGACAAATCTACGTTCATGAAAACTCCTCCAGATCAGTAGGTCAGGTCGAGGACACACTGGCCCGCAACCCACGGGGCGTGCTCCAACCTATGTTGTGTTCCACTACGGCCTTTGTGAATGCTGGACTACAGTCCAACCTCGTGTGGAAACACACGACGCTGGCCCGCTGGCACCGGAGTCGCCGGCGCGATCTCCGAAGCGGATTCTCCGGCTTGCACCATGCGTCGGAGGAGCCGGTTTCGCATGACTTCCGCAACTTCGTGATGGGACTCCACCCCAATGAGGTTCCTCAACTCATAAGGATCAAACTCGAGATCGTGGAGATAGCTTTCAACGTAGTGATCGGAACCGGGGTCGGTGCTGGCGTTCGCGTGCGGAGCGACCACGCCATATTTCCAGCGATGAGTTCGAACGGCGCGTCCAACTTCGTTCTCGCTGATTTGCACGAAGACCTCCTCCGGCCATCCCTCGGCGTCCCCGCGCGTGAGCGGAAGAATCGACCTCCCCTGCAACTCCGGTGGGATCGCAAGACCCGCGGCCTCAAGGAGGGTCGGCGGCAAATCAATCAAGCTGACGAGTTGCTGAATCTGCCCCCCGCCGGTGAAGCCCGGTCCCTGCAAAGCAGTGGGCACCCGGATCGAACTGTCGTGTCCCGAACGTTTGTACTCGTCGTTCCTGGTTTTGAAGTGACACGCATGATCCGAGGTGAACAAGACGATGGTGTTGTCTAAAAGGCTGAGGCTTTTAAGCGCATCCAGCAGTCTGCCCAGGGCCTCATCCAGGCGCTTCACCATTCCATAGTACCCGCCCAGGTGCTGGTGACTCGAACCCCCCAGCGCCGCGAGGTCCGGGGGAATCCAGCGGCCGGTGTAACGCTCCCGATAGCCGTCCGGTGGCGGGTAGTCATCAAGATGGTTCTGGAAATGCGGTTCGATGTAGGACAGGAACAGAAAAAATCGATCTTCTTGGTGCGTGTCTACGTAACGAATCGCCGCATCGGTCACCGCGTCCACACGGTACCCCGGCAGCAGCACGGGATTGTTGTCACCGTCATACATTACCGTTCGATACGAGTCGGCGGTGAACTCCAGAGCGTTGGAGGCCAGCCAATACTCGTAACCGCCGCGCTGATCCTCGGGAACCGGCTCGTCTTTCGCCAGGTGCCATTTGCCGATGTACCCGGTCCGGTAACCTCCTTCATGAAAGTGATGGGCAAGGGTCCTCGCGTCCTTCGGCAGCGGACGCCCATTGGTGAAACACCCCGTTGTCGTCGCATACAACCCGGTCTGGAGGCACGATCGCGCCGGCCCGCAAACCGGCTGGCAGGTAAACGAGTGGTAGACGTGGGTCCCGCGCTGAGCCATCCGGTCGAAGTTGGGCATGAGATCGAGAGGGTTGCCGTGCAGACCGGAAGTGTCCCAGCGTTGCTGGTCGGTGAAGAAGACGATCACATTGGGACGATCGGGCTTTGATCCTGGCATCTTTCAGTCCTTCAAGGGATGAACTTATCGTCGGTTCGCACGGTGCATAGGTATACCAGCCCTTCCGCCCTTTGTCAATCAACACATTTTTTCTTCGCCAACTTGTTGAATCGGCGGTCGAGATGAGATAGGATACGCGTCATCAATCTGCTGCGAGAAGGAGGATCGTTGGTTTGGCACAGCAATCCCGGATATCAACCGCTTTTGCCTTTCCTCACAAAGCGCGGCTTCTCCCCAGCGGCTTCGCTGCCCTTTTCCTTTCGCTGTCACTCGTGCTCCCACCCGCCGGGCTGCCGGTGAACCTGTGTCTCTTCAAATGGATCACCGGGGTGCCCTGCCCCGGTTGTGGTCTCACTCGCAGCGTCACCTGTTTGTCGCACGGTCATTTCGCAGCGGCCTTTCATTTCCACCCCTTTGGGATCGTGGCCTATCTCGTCCTCGCTGGCTTGCTGTTCGCTCCCTTCGCGCCGGCGGGGATCTATTCCGCATGTGCGAGTTGGTTTCGATCCAGGAAGCTGGGTCTGGCTTTCACAGTGGTGTTTGTCGCGTACGCGGTCCTGCGTATCTGGGCGGTGGCGACTGGTCAATGGCAAAACATCTGGTAAAGGAGAGAAGACAACATGTTTGGACTCATTGCGTTGGTCGGAGGGATTGCAGCCGTTGTGGCATTGGTTTTCTTCTTAATCGACGCCTTCCAGGATGAATGGTGGAAGGGACTGCTCTGTTTCTTCTGCCTACCGTACCTCATCTACTATATGTTCGTGGAATTCGAACATGAGTACAAATGGCAGATCATCCTCACCTACTGGATCGGCGGCGTCCTATCCGGTTCCCTCGGGCAAGGTTTCCTGCACCACTAACCGCATCGATGCTCCAACCCTCGTCCGAGCGAACGAAGGGGCCGGAATGCGAAGCCGTTGGAGTCCACCACCTCGAACGGACTCGATTCCAGCCACCCTCCCGTAACTCGGACACAACCGGGAGAAACGATGGGCACGGACGCCACGTACCTCAGTTAACAGAGGTCCCCCCGGCTCGCACATTGACGACGCCAAATCACGCGTGTTAAAGTCTACCCACGTTCCCACGAGGGACTCCCTCTCAACCAATGGAGGCTTCACCACCCAATGCCCAAGGTTTTGGTCACCGATGAAATCGCCCCTGAGGGGCTTGAAATACTCCAGCAGTCTCTCGATGTCGATCTTCGATTAGGCATTCCCGAGGACGACCTCGTCGGCATCATCGGTGACTACGAGGGCCTCGTCGTGCGCAGTCAGACAAAGGTCAATCGGCGGATCATCGAACATGCCGACGGGCTGAAGGTGATCGGACGGGCGGGCGTCGGCGTCGACAACATAGACCTTGACGCTGCCACCGAGAAAGGAATCATCGTCGTCAACTCTCCTGCGGGAAACACCCTCGCCGTGGCCGAGTACTCGCTGGGAATGCTGTTGGCGTTGCTGCGGAAGATCCCACATTCCCACGCTTCCCTCAAGTCCGGCAAATGGTCCCGGTCACAGTATATGGGACAACAGCTTTTCGGCAAGAAGCTGGGAATCATCGGTATCGGACGAATTGGCACCGAAGTGGCGCGCCGGGCAAAAGCGTTGGGGATGGAGGTTTTGGGCTCCGACCCGTTCCTGTCCTCCCAACGCGCTCACAGCCTCGGAATCGAGCTATGCGAAGTCGCTGATATCTTCGCTCGCCCGGACTTCATCACGTTCCACTGCCCCCTCACGAAGGAGACGCGAAACCTGGTCAACCCGCGCTCCCTCGCACAGATGAAGGACGGCGTCTTCCTCGTGAACTGCGCCCGGGGAGGAGTGATCGACGAAGCGGCTTTGTATGACGCCTTGAGGTCCGGCAAAGTGGCCGGAGCAGCGTTGGACGTGTACCAGGAAGAACCGCCGAAAGGGAGCCCGTTGCTGGAGCTTGATAACGTGGTCGCAACCCCACACCTTGCCGCCTCCACGATAGAGGCGCAAGTGGACGTGGCGGTCGATGTCGCCGACCAGATCGTCGACGTGTTTGCGGGGCGAAGTCCGGCTAATGCGGTCAATATCCCCTCGTTGTCCCCAGAGTTGCTCGAGTCTCTGCGACCGTACATCAACCTGGCTGAGAAGATCGGCCTGATGCAGGGGCAACTCGCTGACGGTCGGATGGAAAGCGTGGAGCTGACTTACGGGGGGAGCATTGCCGAGCATGAAACCGCGGTGATCACTCGTTGTTTTCTCAAGGGTCTCATCGAGCCGATGATGCCGCGGTCGGTCAACATGGTGAACTCGCCCCACCTCGCCGAGTCGCGGGGCATTCAGGTGGTCGAGAAGCGCACGGTCTCTGCGGGGGACTACGCCAGCATGATTACGACGGCGCTCAAAACCTCTGCCGGAACTCACGAAGTGTCGGGCACGGTCTTCGGAAGGCACGACCCCCGGATCATCTGCATCGACAACTACCGGGTTGACATTGTGCCGCAGGGCTACGTCATGCTTTCCGGGCACGTGGATCGACCGGGAGTCATTGGACGAGTGGGGACCCTCCTCGGAAACGCCGGCATCAACATCGCGGCGATGCAGGTCGGACGCGAACACATCGGAGGCAACGCGGTGATGGTCCTGAACGTCGACGCTCCCATTTCAGAAGAACTCTTAGAACACCTCAGCACCCTCGAGAACATCCACGATGCAAGGATGGTGGATTTCACCGGGAGTAGCAGCCGGTAACGAAGTTGCGCAGGATTTCAATATCGACACTCGTCACTTGTCAGCGTTGGAGGCCATTGTTACAATGCACCCGCCTTGGGGCCCGAGGATCGGATCCCAGATTGTGAGGGAGCCACGACCAATGTTGACCCGCCGTGAATTCCTGAGTCTGCCTGCGGGAAGTGCTGTCTGGTTCGCGGCTTCCAGTCAAGCTGCTCAGACTCGTTACCGCACAGACCGGAAACAGGGAGCAAAGAGAGTGAAAGCATCGCACCTCCCTCGCTGGCGAGGGTTCAACCTGCTGGAGAAGTTCGTCGCTGAACAGAACGCCCCCTTCCTCGAGTCGGACTTTGAGTGGATGGCGGAGTGGGGGTTCGACTTTGTGCGCCTTCCATTGTCCTATCGCTGTTGGGCTGAGCCTGATCCGGTGAGATGGTTCGACCTGAAGGAATCCGTGCTCAAGGAAATCGACCAGGCGGTCGAGTTCGGGCGGAAGTATGGCATCCACGTCAACCTCAATTTCCATCGCGGGCCCGGTTACTGCGTCAACCCTCCGAAGGAACCGCTCGACTTGTGGCGCGACGAAAGGGCGTTGGAAGCCTGCGCTTTCCACTGGGCGCATTTCGCGCAACGGTACAAGGGTCTACCCAACACGCGCGTGAGCTTTGACTTGCTGAATGAACCGGGCTTGATTGCCGAAGCGAGCTATGTGCGGGTGGTGAAGCGACTGGTGGAAGCCATTCGAGAGGAGGATCCCGGACGGCTCATCATTGCGGATGGTCTCTTGTGGGGACGTGATCCCGTAGAAGGTCTGGTCGGGCTTGGGATTGCCCAAAGCACGCGTGGTTACGACCCCATGCAGATCAGCCATTACAAAGCGTCGTGGATTGGCGGCTCCGACAAGTGGCCGGAACCGACCTGGCCTCTGCAAACCAGCCCGACCGACGTGTGGAACAAGGATCGGCTTCTCAAAGAACGAATCGCCCCGTGGAAAGCTCTGGAGCGCAAAGGGGTGGGGATTCACGTCGGCGAATGGGGCGCGTTCCAGCACACGCCCCATCCGGTAGTCCTCGACTGGATGCGCGACTGCCTGCAACTATGGAAAGAAGCAGGTTGGGGATGGGCTTTGTGGAACTTCCGCGGCTCCTTCGGGATTTTAGATAGCGGCCGCGCGGACGTCCAGTACGAAGACTTTCACGGCCACAAGCTCGACCGGGCAATGCTGGAGTTGCTCCAGGGAATGTGAGGGGAAGAGCGTGGCTTCAGGCAGCAACGGGATTTGGCTCAGTCGCGCGTAGATTGCGCCATCGCTCGGCCTCGGGTGTTGCATACGACTCGTTCTGTCCCTATCGTTGGTGTCGTTGTCAGGGGTCACGGCACTGCGACGGTTGGGGGTGGTGAGGAAGCTCGTCGACGAAGGTCCTCTCCGGGTCAGTCATAGGACTTGAATGTGTGCCAGCGAATTGACTCCTTGCTGCAAACTGAGTAGAATCTCACCTGTCCCAGCAAATAAACCTGACTTAAGGGGAACCTTTACTATGGCGTCAATCACCTTCAGCCCTCCCCAAGACCTCGCTCGAGAACTCAATAATCTGGTTTATGGGGGTCGTTATCGAGATCTCCCCACGGCATTGACCGAAGCAGTTGCACTCCTGGTCCAACGTGAACGCGCCTCGCAGGCCGTACGTCAGATTTCGACGATTCGCAATAAGCTGGCTGGTTGGCATGTGGACGTAACGCAAGCGGTGGTGAGCTCCCATGAGGAGGACGGATGATCGCCCTGGACGCCTCCGTGGCGGTCAAGTGGTTCAAACCAGGGGAACGCTTCCAGGCGGAAGCTGAGGAACTACTCAATCTTCTGAGCGGTTTCAGGATTGAGGCCATTGGCAGCGAATGGCTGCCTCTCGAAGTGGTTCGTGGCCTCAAACGGGCTCAACAGGAAGTCCCTGATCTGGCGATTGAAGACTCAGACATCCACGCGGCCTATGACGCGATTGTCGCCCTGCATCGTTGTGGGGCGTTGTTGGAGGTTCCCGTCGGTGAAGTGAGAGCACTTGCGAAGAACGCGGAGATATCGCTTGGACTCTATGCGGCGGACGCCGTGCATCTGGCGACGGCTGTTCACCTCGGTGCTCGCTTGCTGGTAACTGATGACCACCACCTCTTGTCTCCCCTCGTCAAAGCGTATGCCGCTCCCAGCGGTGTTGCCGTTGTTGATCCACAAGATGCGGTCGCAGCCTTGAAGGTCTGAACTCCCTGAACTGCCTAAAAAAGGCGTAAAGCCCATTTGGCCTGGTGGGACGCTTCTCGGTGTACACAGGATAGAGAGATCCCGCACGCCTGCAAATCGACTACCCCGGCATATCATTGGCCATTCGATATCCCTCGTCGGAAAAGGAACAAAGCTCGCATGACCGAGATGATGTGTTTGGGTATGGCGATGAGTTCGTCATTGAATCTTTTGCGCATTTCCGAGGAGGATATTCACGTCAGGGGGAGAATCATCTGCTTGAGCGTGACTCGCTTCTGTCCTCCCATTTTCCACGATCGACGGCGGCCTGAAGCAATCTCACGCGACGGATTCTTACGAGCGAGGTGGCATAGCATGAGCAACAGAATCGCGATCCTGGCTGTCATGGGAGCAGTCTTATTCCTCAGACCGCTGACCCCGGCCCATCCTTCGGTGTCAGCCTTCCGCACCCCCAACGACGGAGTGGTACCGGAAGCGGCGCTCGACTCAAAAGGCGTCTTGCACATTACATACGGAGCAGGAAGCGAGGGATACTACGTCCAATCTCGCGATCGAGGCAAGACGTTCAGCGTTCCGATTCAACTCAACCGTCGCGCGGGAACCGTGACAGTGGGAGCTGAGCGAGGGCCGAAGCTGGCCCTCGGCAGGGAAGGCGTGATCCACGCGGTCTGGTTGGGGC
>JACQGJ010000219.1 GCA_016199605.1 Armatimonadota bacterium
CCTTTATGATACCCACTTCGACCGGTATTCTAACACTTTTCTGGCGGGTAGCAAGCGAAAGCCAGAGGAGTCAAGTTGTTGCCGATCGTGGCAACCACAGAGCTCACAGAGGGTAACATCAGGTTTTCTCTGTGTCTCAGTGGCGTTGACTTGTCGGTCCAAGTCAACGACTCGTTATGGATAATGGCCCCACAGGTCGCCGCTCGAGGTGGCCCCTTAATCCAGCCAGTTGGTTTGCCTGTACCACTTGACGTGGCTGTCTGCAAAGGCGCCGTTGAGCCCGTCATTGTGTCGCGAGAAGTTGCCCATACCCAGATCAGTCAGATTGATGGCGAATAAGCCATAGCAGGTCGCAGTGGTCCACCCGGTTTCGGCCATATAACCACACCAGCGCCATCCGTAGGCCGCGTCGTAGATGAAGATGGTCTTCGCCGGGTCGCCACGCGCCCGTGACCACGGTCGGCAACACTCGCCGCCCCGCCAGCCAGCTAACTCGGGCTATGGTTCCAGAACTGGCGGTTCTCCGGCGTGTCCGTGCCGTCCAGCAGCGTGTTCTTCTTGACCCACTTGCCATGGCCATCCACGAAGGCGCAGTTCGCACCTTCATTGTGCTGGTCGGCGGCAACGCCATTCCAGATGCGGGTCGCATCAACTGGGTTCCAGCAAAGGCGGCAGTAGACCAGCGGATAGCCGCATGGAGTGGTAGGAGCGCATCGCCCCTCGGTGAACATCATGGAGGAGGATGGATACTTGACGCTACTCAGGGAGACCCCATTGTTGGCGCAGCCGGCCACGTGGTTATAGTTGCAGGCGTAGTCCGTGGGGTAGCCCTGGTTCGCCTTGCTCGGGCAGTCGAAGATCTGGGTGTTCTTGATGTAGGGGTCAATCATGTTGTACCACGCTTTGTTATTGGAGCAGTCGCGTGAGGCGTACGACAGCATGCGTTCGTCGTAGTCCTGGGCGTACATCAGGGCGCCGAGGGCGAGCTGCTTGCTATTGCCGAGACAGAGTGTCTGCCTCGCCTTTTCTCTTGCTCTTGCAAACACCGGAAACAGAATCGCCGCGAGAATAGCAATAATGGCGATGACAACCAGAAGCTCAATCAGGGTAAATCCACGTTTTCGCATTTTGACACCTCCTAAAGATACTTACATCGTAGAGGATTTCTGCCCACTTCGGGGCAGGGCCTCCTCATCTTACCAGGCCAACTTCCTTGACGGGTTCTATAAGGGCCGACTTCGCAAGAAGACGCGCCTGAATCCGCCGACAATCCATTTCCTCCCGCAGCACCACCTCCTGACGCTCTCCAACGTTACAGCGTTTTCTATCCCGGACACCAAGCGGTCATCTTTATGATACCCACTTCGACCGGTGTTCTAACACTTTTCTGGCGGGTGGCAAGCGAAAGCCAGAGGAGTCAAGTTGTTGCCGATCGTGGCAGCCACAGAGTTCACAGAGGGTAGCATCAGGTTTTCTCTGTGTCTCAGTGGCGATGACTTGTCGGTCCAAGTCAACGACTCGTTATGGAAAATGACCCCACAGGTCGCCGCTCGAGGTGGCCCCTTTATCCATCCAGTTGGTTTGCCTGTACCACTTGACGTGGCCGTCTGCAAAGGCGCCGATGGCCCCCTCGGAATGCCGTTTGCTCACCGCGGTTCCGTTGCCTGACACATACGCACAACCCGCGCTGCAAAGAGGACAGTAGATGCAAGGAAAACCGTCACTCTCGATCCCATCTTTCGGTGTGTTACAGTTCCCATCTCCGGCGCCATCTGCAAGCATTACAGCCTGCGAGGGACGGGGAATCTGAGCAAGCGTAAACCCCGCGCCACCGCATGGTGAAACGTGATAGAGGTTGACTCCGTAGGAAGTGTTGACGTTTCCCGTGCTGGGGCAGACAACGATCTGCCGGTTCCTTATGTAGGGCTCCACCTGGTCCTGCCACGAAACTCCGCAGGAGGGCGACGAGGTTCCCTGCCGGTACCGGGGAAGCCGTTCGTCGTAGTCCTGCGCATACATCAGAAAGGCCAGGCCGTATTGCTTCAAGTTGCTCGCACAACTCGCCTGGCGGGCTTTCTCCCGGGCTCTGGCGAACACCGGGAACAGAATCGCTGCCAGAATTGCGATGATGGCAATCACCACCAGCAACTCGATAAGGGTAAATCCACGTTTGCGCATTGCATTACCTCCTGAAGATAGTTACGCGTCTTTGAAGACTCCTGCCCACTGCGGGCAGCGCCTCCTCATCTTACCGTGCCAATTTCTTTACCAGGTCCTACGGGGCTGAACTTTGTAGGAATACGCGCCTGACTCCGCCTACAGTCCATCTCCTCCCGCAGCACCACCTCCTAACGCTCTCCAACGTAACAGCGTTCTCTATCCCTGAAACCAAGCGATCATCTTTATGATACCCACATCGACCGGTATTCCCAGAGTGTATCCAGTTGAGCTCGCGGAGTTCGCAATTCTCCGGCGAGCCGCGGGGTTAGCGGAGCTGCCAGAGGGTTGGGTTGTTGACCGCCTTCTGGCCCTGAACCCACTTCACATGGCCATCCAGGTAAGCGACGTTGAGCCCGTCATTGTGTCGGGTCGACATGCGTCCGCACTCCGTATACGAGGGGTTCATATCGATGCCGTTGAAAAAGCGGTTGCCTGGATAGGGGCACGCATTAGCATCACCAAAAACCCCGATCTCAGCCGGCACGCTCGGCCTCGCGAGGGAAATACCGCCCTGGGAATAGCATCCCAAGGTCGGGTACTTGCCCTGTGCATTCGAAGAGAGTTGGTAGTTGATGCCATAGTTGGAGGAGATCCATACCTCGCTCATTCCACTTGGGCACACAAGAACTTGCGTATTCTTTATGTAGGACTGCAGACGCCCATCCTGCTGCCACCAATTGCCGCACCCGGCGCCCGGGGCGGCGTTTCCGGAAAGCATTGGCATGACCGTCTCGTCAAAATCCTGGGCGTACATCAGGTACGCTATCATGATCTGTTTGAGGTTGCTTTGACAGCTTGCCGACCTCGCTTTCTCTCTGGCCTTGGCAAACACCGGGAACAGAATCGCCGCGAGAATTGCTATGATCGCGATCACCACCAGTAGTTCTATCAAAGTGAAACCGGTCTTCCTACACACTTTCACAATCGACCTCCTCTTGGAAATGTGTTTGGCTGGATACGCAGCCAGATTCCGAGGAACTACTGCAACCATGTATATCTATTATTCCCAAATGCTCGGATTCTCAAACCCTTTTTTTGCGTAATCGTTTAGTTGGCGCATGCGAGGTGCAACAAGGGGGGATTGCGAACTCATGGAGTTCGCAACCTCCTTTCCTGACACCCTCTGAACGCTGATACCTCTTTTCTAGAAAACAGACTGTGTGCCGTTGCAGACCGAGCCGAAACCGCTCAGGGCCCGTTCCCCGCGACCTTGCTACTCAAAGCAACTTCCTGAGGCTGGGATTTCAGCAACTCTTCGTCCCCGTTGGCATGTCGAGAAAACTGTGCTAAAGTGCAACCTCACGCTGGAACATCAAGAGAATCGAGGCAATGGCATGGCAACTGACAAACTACGTGTTGGACTCATCGGCTGCGGGGGGATTGCGCCGGCCCATCTAAGCTCGTACCGACGCAATGAGAGGGTCGATGTGGTCGCCGTCGCCGACCTTGACATGGAGAGGGCGGAGTCCTTGGCAAAGGAGGCAGGCGCAACGGCATACTCGAGCTACGTGGAAATGCTCGAAAAAGAGCGCCTCGATGCCGTGAGTCTGCTGACACCACCTGACTCCCACCGAACCATTGCCGAGGTCGCCTTGTCGGCAGGGGTCCACATCTTCTCGGAAAAGCCATTGGCGAAAACCTCGGCAGACGGGAAGGCGATGGCCGAGGCTGCCAGTAGCGCCGGGAAACTCCTGATGGTTGCCCAGTGTCATCGCTTCCATGAGCCGGTGCGCCGGGCCAAGGAACTCATCAGTCAAGGAAGACTGGGAGAGATGGTGACCTATCGAAACCGGTTCGGTTACATTGCGGGCAAGCCCAACGCCACGACTCGAGGACGGGGCGGAATCCTTTTAGATAACGGCTCGCATTCAAGCTATATTTTCCGGTATCTCGTAGGGCCGGTAAAGAGCGCCCTCGGCTGGGCTCCCTCCGACCAACTGGCCCAGGTTGAGGACCTGTGCGTTTGCACGGTGATCCTGCAGGCGAGCAACGGGGTGGGTGGCGTGATCGAGTTGGATGGGGCTGCGAGACCTTGCCCGAGTGTTATGGAGGTGTATGGAACGGAAGGAGCGATCGTCATCGATTATGCCGGTGGCAGCCAGTTCCTTCCCGCGAACGGCGACCCTCCTCTTTCCCTCGACAACCCTGAGCTTCCCGGCGCCCACCGTTTCGACCGGGAGATCGATCACTTCGTCGCCTGTGTCATGGGAGAAGAAGATCCGGAGGTCGGCGTGGAAGAAGGGATTGCCGACCTGCTGGTACTTGAAGCCTGCTACGAGTCAATGACCTCCGGCAAGAGAGTATCCCTGTAGTGCAGAGGAATCCCGTCATGAGAAGGCTGTTTACTGAGGTGCTCCTGATCGTTGCCCTTCTGTCCTTCGGGCACGTTGTCCAGGGGGACGAGGCCTTGCGCAAATCCTCGGTATTCATCGAGGCGGAAGATTTCGGGCCGCAGACAGAGGTGTGGAAATCGGGAGCGCGATGGTCCGATGACATCTACTCTCCGACTTCGGGGGATGCGGTCCTCGCCAACCCCGGTGGAGGCAAAGATGAAGTCCACAAGGACATCACGGTTCCTGCCGACGGCGTTTACAACGTCTGGGTCCGTTATCTGAAGATCGGCGAGTATGGCGGCTCGTTCGGACTGCGGATCGAGCAAAATGGCCAAGCCGTGTTTGACGAAGAGTACCGCGCCAAACCCAAGGGCACGGGCTGGGATCCTGTGTGGGAGAAGTTCCCTGCAACACTGAAAGCAGGACCGGCGAAGCTGACTGTGTACCTCGCTCAGCCGGGTATCCGGCAGCGTCTTGACTGCCTCTTGCTCACCACGAACCTCGACTATGGCTCCAAACAGGAGCCGGACTACCACGACTTCGGGCCTCAGGTCTTCTTTCGCTATCGTTTTCTTGAGCCGGAAGTCCCCACCTCGCCTCAGGTGCAATCATACATTCGCCGAGGACCGGTCTATTACAACGATCTGGGCTACGCAACCCGGACGGGGCTGGGGACCGCCGGGACCGGCGAACTCCGCGAGTTCGAGGTTCCCTCGGGCGAGTGGTCGCCGTGGTATGAGATCACAAAGATCGTGGACACCGACAAGTTCCTTGCCACCGTACACCTCCATTTCCGCAGCGGTGGCAAACCAGTCAACAAAGCCAAGCTCGACCTCCAGGTCGCGCCCGAGCCGGTCCAGCAGTCGGGAAAGACGCTGAACGAGGACCTCGACGGCGA
>JACQGJ010000237.1 GCA_016199605.1 Armatimonadota bacterium
CCGGCATTGGAGACCGTGTGGTGAGGTGAGCGGAAAGGTCGAGTCGAAAGCAGGGCCACGTCCGCGGGCATCAAGCCCGCGACGCTCACCACCTTCGTCGTCTCCAGAGCCTCTTCGAGGTTGAGCGACGGCAGAATCGTTGGCAGCCTCCGCGCCAGCATTGACTTCCCGCTTCCGGGCGGGCCGATCATGATGAGATTGTGGCCTCCTGCCGCGGCCACCTCAAGGGCGCGCTTCACCGCCTCCTGGGCTTTGACATCGCTAAAATCGATCTGATATTCCGGGTTCTCCAGGACCTCATCGAGCGGCGTTCCAACGAAGGGCTCCGGTCCGCATTCCCTCAACAACTCGAGGGCCTGCTGAAGGCTATCGACGGGAAAGACGTTGATTCCCTTGACCACCGCTGCCTCGCGGGCGTTGCCTTTCGGAACGATGATGTTCTCTTTGCCGTTGGCTTTGGCATCCAGAGTCATTGGCAGCACGCCGCTCACGGGCTTGACGCTGCCGTCCAGGGAGAGTTCGCCCAGAGCGGCGAAATGCTTCATCAGGGGCTCGGGAACCTGCTCGGCGGCAATGAGAATCCCCAGGGCGATGGGCAGATCAAACGATGGGCCTTCCTTTTTCGTGTCGGCAGGGGCCAGGTTGATGACGATCCGGCGACGAGGGAACTCCAAGCCGGAATTGCGGACGGCCGTGGCGACCCGCTCCTTGCTTTCCTGTACCGCGGTGTCAGGCAACCCCACGATCGTGAAGGAAGGGAAATTGGAGGAGACATCGACCTCCACATTGACGATGTAGGCGTCGATTCCCATCAAAGCGAGGCTGTCTACGCAGGATAGCATCTCCGCAGTGCCCTCATTTCAAGTCTGTTGCCTTACCTTTTGGCCGCCGCCACGTCGTTTCCTCCACCTCGTAACAGAAATGCGAAGTCGAACGCTCCGACACTCCTGACTGTTGAACGACGGGGGAAACCGGATTCCCCACAGATCCGGTCGCTGGCCAAGCGCGCCTGAGGCAGCTTGGACGACGGCAGCAAGATCCGGAGTGCCAGCAACAACCCCGGGCCGAATTAACCGCGGACCCCCCCGAGACATTTGACGCGATCTCCCGCCGGTGCTATCTTCTCCGCTGTCCGCTGATTCTCAGGCGGTGATCTACAAGGAAGAGGGACATGCCAGCCAGTGAACCCCTGATCCCAAAGCACGGCGGCTACCGCCACCTGAAGAGCTTTCAGATGGCGCAGTTGATCTACGACGTGACGGTTCGTTTCTGCGACAGGCATATCGAAAAGCGCAGCCGCACGCATGACCAGATGGTGCAGGCGGCGCGCTCGGGGGTGCAGAATATCGCCGAGGGGAGCCAGGCCTCCGGTACCTCGAAGAAAATGGAACTCAAACTCACCAACGTGGCCCGCGCGAGCCTCGAAGAGCTGCGGCTGGATTATGAGGACTTCTTGCGCCAGCGGGGGCTGCCGCTGCTGCCACCGCATCATCCGGCGCTGGAGCGTTTCAAGGCAAAGCGCTGCGCCTCATTGGACGAGGTGGGCGCATGGTTGAAGGAAGAGCAAAGACGCACACGGACGAGCACAGACGGACAAGGACAACAACCAACCTCCGACCCGGTCGGTGTAAGTCCGTGTCCGTCCGTGTCGGCCTCCGCGCCGTCCGTCTCTTCCCCCATCGCCACCCCCGCTCTTGTGGCCAACGCCGCCCTCTCGCTCTTGAACCTCTGCTGCTATTTGCTGGACCGCCAGATCGCCGCCCAGGCAAAGGCCTTCGAGGAGGAGGGCGGCTTCACCGAGCGCCTCTACCGCGTGCGCTCTGCCAACCGCAGGAACAAACCATGACACCAGTGAATTCTCATGCTTGATACCGACACCAAACGCCGCATAGACACCGCCCGCGACATCCTCGTCGGTATGGTGCCCGACCCCAAATCCCAGGTCGAGCAGATCACCATCGCCAAAATGCCGGAAAGCCACAGCCTCCCTGGCCGAAAGCGGCACGCTCGCCGGTTTTGGCCTGTTGGGGACTCGTTTGAGGACCGGAAATCGGATAGCACGCGGCCTTTCGCCGCTCAATGCAGAATACAGGTCAACGCACATTGTTGGGCAGACTGGAGAGATCGCACGTGATAGGCGGGATCCTGCGTCACATTGAACTGATTCGAGATGATGTACAGAACTGGAAAGAATACCCGTTCTCAATCCCCGCCGTGACCAACCTATACCGGCTGGAGTTTCATCCCGAAGTGACATTCCTCGTCGGAGAGAACGGATCAGGCAAGTCAACGCTTGTCGAAGCAATTGCCATTAAATCAGGCTTCAATGCCGAAGGCGGCAGCAAGAACTTCACGTCATCGCATCGACCGAGCGAGTCGCGACTGCACGAGTGTCTTCGCATCGCGCGGGGCGCGAGGCGTGAGAAGTCGGGTTTCTTTTTGCGGGCAGAAACAATGTTCAATGTCTCAACCGAAGCCGAGCAGTATTCCGTCTACGGGTGGGACGCCCTTCACGACAAATCACACGGTGAAGCCTTCCTTTGGGTAGCGATGAACCGATTTCATTCCAACGGGCTGTATATTCTCGATGAGCCGGAGTCTGCACTGTCGCCGCAGCGTCAGCTCGCCCTCCTGGGGAGGATGTACCAGCTCGTTCGTGGCGGAAGTCAGTTCATCGTATCGACGCATTCGCCAATTCTGATGGCCTATCCAGGTGCGCGAATTCTTTTACTGGATCGAGACGGGATCTCTGAGATACACTACAAGGACACCGAACACTACGCAGTAACTCGGGCATTTCTCCAAGACCCTGAGCGTATGCTCAAGAAGTTATTCAACGAGATCGACTCTGAGGATGACAAGTGAGCCAGTCAAGAGGCCGCCCAACTACGAGTTGTAGTTGACGAAGACCCGCCTATTCCAGCCTGGCGACGTTGGCGTACGCGGTCCCGCGTTTTCTTGATGGACTGCGGAAGTGAGGTGGCAACAGGGAAGGGCGATCAAGGGTTTGCCACCCGGAGCAAGGGCTGGTATCATGCCAACGACCGTCATGACCCACCCGGGCCGGGAGATGCAATGAAACGATGGCTTGAACTACTCCTTGCTTTATTGATCCTAACCACGGGCGCGGCGCTTTCCAGCGCCGCGCCTGTATTTCAGTTCCGCGACAACTTCTCCAACTATCCCCCTGACTCCGATGGCTCGCCCACCTGGTTCTCCTTTGCCGCTGGTTGGGAGGTCCGCGAGGGGAAGTTCCTCAGCTCGGGCGATGCGCCAGGGAGTCAGTCGGCGCTGCTGCAAGCCGCGCCCTTCGGCACACGCCTCACTGTTGAGGCGACGCTTTCGATTACGAGGATGACGAACGACACCTGGAAGATCGCGGGGGTTGTGCTGTACGCGGACAAGGACAACTTCTGGCACTGCGCGTTGGTAGAGGCGCCAGAGACGCAGGGCAAGAGGCACTATATCGAGTTGAGCGAAATGCTCGACGGGCAGTGGCTGGCGCATGTGAAACTCCGGGCGACCTCCGGTTTCGGCGGCGATTTCAACTGGCAATACAACCATCCCTACCGCATGAGGCTCGCGCTCACACCGGAAACCATTACCGGCAGCGTCTCCGAGCTGGAGGGCACGGGAGTCTACGACTTCACCTATGCCTTCGACAAGAGCAAGGTCCTCAAACATGGCAAGCCAGGTCTCGATTGCAGCGGATTTGAGGGGGCGTTTGACGACGTGGACGTGCGCGTGGAAGAAGCCGCCGCCGTAGAGACTCGGCGGCCCACTTTCCCGGCGTATCAGGTGCAGGCGGGGAACAGCTTCCGCTCGAAGCCGACGGGTTTCTTCCGAACCGAGCAACGGAGCGGCGTGTGGTGGCTCATCGACCCGAAGGGCTTCCCGTTCTACGTTGTCGGCACCGATCACTGCAACTACTACGCGCACGGGTGCGAGAAGCTGGGCTACGCTCCGTATCATAAGAACTGTGAGACGAAGTTTGGCAGCGAGGAAGCCTGGGCGGTTTCGGCAACCGACCGGCTGAAGTCGTGGAACTTCAACACCGTCGCCGCCGGACATATTCCTTCGACTCAGCATCGGGGTCTGGCCCACATACCGATCCTGGGCTTGGGGCAATCCTTCGCCCGGGTGGACGATATCTGCAAGCCCGTGAACTGGACCGGGTTCCCGAATGTCTTCAACCCCAAATGGCAACGCTCCTGTGACAAGCAGGCCCTGGCGTTGTGCGGCCCAACGAAAGACGATCCCTGGTTGATCGGCTACTTCATCGACAACGAGCTGGAGTGGTGGGGAAAGGACGGGCGGCAGGGGCTGCTCGGCGAAGTGTTTCAGAAGCCTCCTGACCACAGCAGCAAGCAGGCTCTGATTGAGTTCTTCAGGAAACGCTACACCGGCATTACGGCCTTCAACTCGGCGTGGAAGACGAACCTGAAGGACTTTGAGGCGTTGCGCTCCTTTGCTC
>JACQGJ010000221.1 GCA_016199605.1 Armatimonadota bacterium
ACGGAGGACTCCGCGTCCGTGAGAGCGGCTTCGATGAGGGGAACCTGTTCGGTCGCTGTGAGTGCCGCCAGGGATCGGATCGCCTCACGCCGAACCAGGACGTGCGGGTCGCTGACAAGCGTTGCGACGGTTGCGCTGTCGGTCTTGAGTTTGCCGGCCGCGACGTCGGCGAGGGTTTGCGCGCGCAGTTTCCAGTCATGACTCTTGAGGGTTTCCATGCTGGTTGGCTCGAGGGAGAACCGATCCGCCCCATAGCCGGGGGCGGTCACTGTCACCAGCGCGACTCCCTCTTCGATGAATGGCTTCCACTGCGCATCAAAAGGAGAACTGTCGGCGATGGTCACCTCAATCGGCTTCCCACCCGCCAATTCCCGGATTCGCTTCGCCAGCTTCTGTTTGTCCTCGGGCGCGGAGCCGAACCAGACCATCAACTCATCTACGAGACCCTCCTTCACCCAGGTTTCCCAATCGTGATGAACTCGTCCCGCCCCTGGGAAATCCGTGGTAAGACCCAGCCAGCGTTGGGGGAGGTTCGGCTTGTCGCCGCGCAGAGTGAAGCATAGCTTCTTGCCGCGCTTTGTTAGAGCGGTATGCAACTCCCGCAGGAACTGGGTCAGATATTCGCCGCGCAGCTTTCCCCACGCTTCCTTGTCGAAGGCCTCGGTGCGGATATCCACCCCATAGCGCCGCTTGAATTCTTTCACGATGGGTTCGTTGAAACCATATTCATCCAGGTAGCGGAGCCCGTAGTTCTCGACGTAGGTATAGAACCCGATGCCGTCGTAGCCGTACTTTGTGACGTGGCGGAGATAGCGGGCGACCAGCGCCTTGCGCGCCTCGGGATAGCAGAACTCGATCGGTCCGGGGCACACACGCTCGCCCCACCGATCCACCGGACACCATTCGGGATGTTCCTGGCGCAGCTTGTCTTCGCACTGGTAAGGGAACATCCCGCACCCTCCGGCATCCCCCTGGGTTGCGTGCTCGAAAAGCCCATCGAAGATATAAATCTGCATCCCCTGCCGATGGGCGGCGGCAACGGCCAGATCGTCCGTCTTCACCTCGTCCGACAGGTAGCGCAACCATTCAGTCCAGAACTCATAGTAGAGAGGAATCTCCCGGCGGAAGCGGTAGTGCTGGAGCCACATCCGGTCCTGCTCCCCGCGCCAGTACATGCGCTTGACGTTGTAGGTTTTTGCATACCACTCGAACAAGGCCCGTACCGTCGCCGCGCTGTCAATGGGCGGCCAGTCGCTGACCCATTGGTTGTCGCCCGCGCTGGAGTAGGCGTAGAGTTTCTGCTGTCCCGGCTGCGCGGCGGCAGGGAAGGAAACACCCAGCACGGCAATCCCAAGCGCGGTGAGGATGAGTCCGAGCCCCACGTTTTTCTGCGGACGTGCCGCGTCTCTGGTGGGAAGTAGGTTTGGCATCTTTGTGTTCTCCTTGTTTCAGCGTTGGCGCTGATTGTATCATGGCGGTTGACTTCCGGCCATCTGTGTCACTACAATTGCAGTCCGTCGAGGTTTCCAGGAGGAATCATCCATGCCGACACGCTGGCACCATGTAGCCGTGAAAATGCGAGGGCGTTTGTAGTAGTGGGTTTGATAGGACGGTACCCAGCGGTCTCGACTCGTCGGAATGCGTGCGATGAATCGCACTACTACAAACGCATTTTGGTGAGAGGAGGGTTTGTGATCCAAACTATAGGTATTGTCTGTTCAACCCGACGCACTCCATTGGTGGACAAGGCCATCGAGATCCTGCGGAGAGCACTGAAGGAACGCGCTGGAGTAGAACTGGCCAGCGAGGGCCCTCCGCAGATTGTCCTCGACATCGCGCCGGGGATCGGCGTGGAAGGTTTCCGTATCCAAGAGGGGGAGCGGGACGCGATTTGTCTTGTCGGCAACGACGAGCGCGGGTTGCTCTACGGCATCGGCAAGTTCCTGCGCACCTCAATCTTTGATGACGGCGAGTTCCAACCGAGCTCGTGGCGAGGAACCTCCGTGCCGGAGAAACCCGTGCGCGGCATCTACTTCGCGACCCACTTCCACAACTTCTTCCATGACGCTCCGATTGAGGAGGTCGAGGGATATGTCGAGGAACTGGCGCTGTGGGGGTGCAATGCTCTCAACGTCTGGTTCGACATGCACCACTACACCGGCATTGATGATCCCGCCGCTCAGGCGATGATCGAGAGGTTGCGGGCGATTCTCCAAGCCGCAAACCGGGTTGGCATCGGTGGCTCGTTGGGAGTTCTCGCGAATGAGGCTTACGCCAACAGCCCGGAGGAACTGCGCGCCGTGCCAGCTTCCTTCACGGGCTGTTACTTCGTCGAGTTGTGCCCCAACAAACCCGGCGGGTTGGAGCTGATCCTCAAATGGCGGAGAGAAATGCTTCAAGCGTTCGCCAAGATTGATCTGGAATACTTCTGGATTTGGCCCTACGACCAGGGCGGGTGCCTGTGCGAGCAGTGCGAGCCGTGGGGCGGCAACGGATTCCTGAAAGCGGCGGAACCGGTAGCGCGTCTCGTCGGCGAATACTTTCCGAAAGTCAAAGTCGTCCTCTCCACCTGGTGCTTCGGCTACCAGTATCCCAACGAATGGGAAGTCTTCGCAAAGGCCTTCGCCGAGAAACCGGATTGGGTGGACTACCTGATGGTGGACTCACACAACGACTTCCCCGAGTTTGTTCGCGAGCACGGGGCTCCGGGTGGTGTGCCGGTCCTAAACTTTCCCGAGATCAGCATGTGGGGCATGGGACCGTGGGGCGGATGGGGAGCGAACCCATTGCCCCAACGCTTCCAGCGACTGTGGGACCAGTGCAGTGGGATCGTGTCCGGCGGGTTTCCCTATTGCGAGGGCATCTACGAGGACCTCAACAAGGCGGTTCTGCTGCAATTCTACTGGAACTCGAACCGTTCCGCCGAGGACACGGTAAGGGAATACATCGCCTGTGAGTTCTCGCCGGAGGTCGTGGAGGAGATTTCGGAAGTCGTGAGGATTCTGGAAGCCAATCATGGACAC
>JACQGJ010000223.1 GCA_016199605.1 Armatimonadota bacterium
CGTGACCATCGACCCCAAGACAAAGCGCATCGTGCGCAAGAAGACCTGTGTTCCGTACGTTGCGATTCCCGTGCTCGTCAAGGTGGCGCGCATCATCAGTGAGAAAGGCGGTGTCCTGGTCTCCAACGATGTTGGCGGTCCGCGGTCGATCTGGAAGGAGGACATCATCACAAGCTGTGAAACCGGTGGCGGCGACGCGCGGCCCGTCGGTGGACTGCACCTCGGACGCACGGTCACGCCCCTCGGCAACCCGATGGCTATTCAGAACGGCCGAGATATCTACCGCGACATCCTGACCAAGCTCGACCTCGGCGCCCTGTATTTCTGGTACGGCGATTACGACAGGTTGAAGTACAAGACGCTGGTCGAACAGATGTATCCAATCACCTTCGATTCGATTCACGGGGGAACCGTTCGGGGACTCGAACGGATTGTTACGAAGAAGTCCGGCGTCTACGGCTGGAAGGGCGACCGGTCGCTGCACTGCGTCTATCGCTACGACGCCCGCGGCGCTCTGACGCGCAGCGATTGCCTGACCACGGTGGACAAAGCCGGCGTGCGGACACAGGTAAACCTCGCCGAGGCGCAGTCCGCCGCTGTGGTCAAGATCCCTTGTCGGTTGACTGCGAGCGCCCCGGTCAACGTCTGCGTCAACCGGTATGACGAGAGCATGGTTTCATTGGAGTTGAACGGCAAAGGCAAGGCGACACTTACGCTGACAACCGGGGACTTCACGGTGAAGGATGATCGGAAGTACCGCGTCACAATCGGCGGTAAGACCACGGACTTGATGCCGAAGGCAGGTGAGCTGCGGGTCGAGCTTTCTCTGCAAGGACCGGTAATCGTGAATATCGCCCTGCCGGAGGCTGTGCATCGCGGCTTGTCGGGATAGCGCGCAAAGAGCAGATCGAGAAGCCTCGCGAAGCGGGGGGAGGTTCCGCCTGAGGTGCCGACAATTTGCACATGCCGAAGGCGGATCCTGGGGACGCAGCTTGCCCAACTCATACACCGCTTGATGAGCGATCGTCTCTGCTATCCTGTCTCCTCCTCTCATGCTTCCACGGTTGGGAGGTCTCTCATGTACTGGTGCTACGTTAGGGCAGTTTGTCCTCACGGAGCAGCAAACAGACCGCCTCATCCTCGCTGCGTAGGTACAAGCGATTGCCCACGAGCGCGGGACAGGACCATACCTCCGGTGGGAAATCGCCGGTGGTCGGAAAGACGGTGAGAGTTTCAGGTTTTGTGTCAGATCGAGAAGGAGAGGGCAGCAGAGCAATCTCGCCGTTCCTCAGGCAGATCAGCACTCGACCGTTGCCCGCGATCAGGCAGGTGTGCTCGCGGTACGCCTCCGCGCCGGAGTGCCACTTGGCATGTAGCCCTTCCTTGGGGTCGAGACAATAGGTTCCCGTATCACAGCTTCCCCACACCAACCCCTCCACCAGCACGGGCGTCGTCGTACTTGGATGCAAAGCCGCGTTCAGTGCAACCGGATTCGGAGTAATGAGGCCGCCCCTGTGAAACTCGTAGAGCCGAGCCCCGTTCTTTTCCGTTGCCAGCAGCAGCCTCTCTCCAACTCTCGCGGGAGTGGGCACATTGAAATCGCCCTCTTCAGGAGGAGCCAGGGTCCACAGTCGTCTTCCGGTGTTCACGTCCCACCCGCCGGCGCTCACCGCATCGTGGCCGACAATCTGTCGTTTGCCACCGAAAACACCAACAATCATGTTGCCGTATCCGGGCGGGTGCCCCGGAGCTGTCCAAAGCGGACGACCGGAATGACGGTTCAGAGCGACCAGGGCGGCGTGAGGAGAAGAAGTGTTTACTATGAGTCGGTGGCCAAGAGCAAGCGGCGTGCTGCAAAAGCCCCAGGTTGGAACCTTGCCGCCAAACCTCTTCGTAAGGTTGACTCGCCAGAGGACCTTCCCACTGTCGAGGGCAACACAATGGAGATCGCCCAAGGCCCCGAGCAGGTACACCTTGTCTTCAACGATGACAGGCGTGGCTCTTGGCGAGCTTGTGTAATCCATCGCTTTCGCAGCCGGATAGCTGAGTTGCCATACCTGTTCGCCCGTGTCCGCCTGGAAACACCTCCACACATCCTTTTGATCGTCCGCAGTCTTGTCCGAAACTATGACGTATTGAGGGGTCGCCGCCACTCCACCGAGACTCTGGGAGGCCAGTCTCCTGCGCCACAAAAAGTGGGTCTTGACTGGCAACCGAGTAGGGACGCCGAGGCTCTGACTGTCGCGGACCGGACTACCACCCCAGTCGGTCCATCCCTTGCTGAGGCGAGTTGGCAGCGGAGGAGAAACGAAACCGTTTGTTGATTCGAGTTTCCTCAACAGGTCGGCGTCGTTCCTGATGGAGAGGAGAGCGTGACGGACGGAGGGGAACTCATTAGGCGGTACGCGGCGCGTGGCATACGCCGCAATGAACGGAACCGGCTCCGTGTGCCCGATCACCCTCAATTCGCTCGGACCGATCAACTTACATCCGATGAGCAGAGGCAGGGAATAGCTTGAGATCACGGCTGCGTCGGCCTCCCTCTCCGCAACCTCCGCCGCCGCCTCGGCTGAGGTCTCGCGCGTCTGAGGATCGCCTGGAACCTCCACGCCGGAGGCTCGCATCGCGGCGAAAGCGATTTCATGTCTCTCCTCGGCGTTTTTCGGTCCCATCAGGAGGCTGCGGCCCCTGAGGTCTGCAAGCCGCCGCGCCGGGGCGTCCGCCCGAACAACGAACAGACCCCGCACGGTAGTCACGCCCTCCCGGTCCGTCAGCAGGGCGATCAAGCGACCCAGAGGTTGCCCGGCCGATGCGAGGAGGGACTTGGGCCCGATGAGCAGGTCCGGCTCATGGCCAAGTTGCTCTTCCGCCTCTTTTGGGTTTTCGCCAAAGGCCAGTTTGACCCGGCGACGGAGTCGGGCACCCAGATGGGTTGCCAGCGCACCGTAGTCTCGCTGGGCGTAGTTCTTCATGCAGGGACACGCATTTTCCCGCGCGAGGGGGTCAAGGATCGCAAGGTAGAAAGCGTCGCCGTGTCGACCGACCAACGGCAACGTGGGCGCGTGTCTGGTGAAAGCAGTCCAGACAACAAGCGCAAGGATAATCGTTAGAAGAGCGCAAGCCTGGTAACGGTGCATCGGAAACTTTGCTGACCGGGGCTTCACACGCTTACCGAGGTTCCGGGAAGTCTCAGCACCCTGAGCACGCTGCGTCCTGCGTCGAGCATGTAGAGCCTGCTTCGATCCTTCGTCAGGGCGATGGTCACTCGGACGCACCCCCGGATGCCGTGAAGTGTTCCGACGGTCCCCAGGTATTCCCCTTCCGGGCTGAACCGCTTGACCCGGCACTCATCTGACTCAGCGGCATACAGGATCCCGGCGGAGTCGAAGCAAACGTTCTTCGGTTCACAGCAACCGCCAAATTTCTCCTTGCCGGGGGGAGGACCGAAGCGATCGAGTTCTCTCCCATCCCTGTCATACTTCACTATTTTGTCAACTGAGTTTGCAGCGACATAGAGGGCGCCATTCCTGGCCGTGAAGTCCATCTGATTGCAGCAGCCCCGCAGCCCTTTGATGATCAGTTTCTGGTTCCCTAACTTGGAGTCCATGCGGTAGATTCCATAGCCGGTGCCTTTCTGAACGCACACGAAGATGTCCTCTCCCGACCATCCTACCGAGGTCGCCGTCTTCGCGGGCAGGGGGGCCTGCCGGACAATCTTCCCTGTCTTGTTCAGCAGGGCAATCTTGCCGGACCCGGCCACCACGGTGCTTCCGTCCTCCCGGCAAGAGATTGCCTCGGGTGAGAATCCGAGAGGCCACACAGCCAGAAGCTCATCCTGGAGGCTGATCACTCGAATGGCGGATTTGCCTCCGTCGCACGCGAGGACCTTGTCGTCGTTGTCAAGGCAGAAGTTCGTCAGTCGCTTGATACGGGTTCCGGCGCTGAGCCCGATGTTGCCGGGCGCCTTCCAATGGTCGACGAACCGCTTCACATGAAAGGTCACCGGAACCCCCCCCCGCACCGAGAAAGTCCGGTTGCCATCGGCGTAATTTTCGTTGTAGCCGGCGCGGCCAAACCAACTGGCCACATAGGTGAGGTCGGGCACGAGTCCTGTCATCATAAATCGTCCAGCTTTGTCCGCTTTGCAGAAGGACAAGCCCTCCAGCATCACGGGTCGGTTATCCACACTGGGGTATAGGAAGAACTGGAGCCCCGATGCCGGTTTGTTCTTGGCGAGGAGAGCGCGTCCCGACACGTCACATGTGGGAAGAAGTTTGATCCGGATCTTGTGAGTCCTGCGCTTCACCGTCACTACAGCGCCGCTCTTCTTATCCGCCGCAAGGATGAAAAGTTTGTAATCCCGGTCCGCTGGAGCCGTCTCCAATACGAACTGGCCGGTTTCATCTGTCTGCACGGAGTTGTAAGAAGTGGTGAGGCGCATATCCGCGCGGACTGCCGGTGTGCCGCGCGGCGTGAGGACCGTTCCTGTGAGCCTCTGTGTGGCAGCTCGTCGGATGGGTTGACTGAAAGCGGGAGCCACCAACATCAAAACGCAGAAAAGGCTCACCCTTCGCGGCACCCATCGAGTGAGCAGCCGGACCATGACAACAGGCGGCAGGTAACAAGTAGCAGGTGACAGGGGAAAGACAGCACGCTGTTTTGGTGTGACCATTTCGGATCTTCCTTTCGCACGCGTTTTCATGCCTCGTCCTCAGGCGGTTTCAACACTCACGCCCGATTTCCTCTACAAGGCGCAAAAAACTCCTGGGATACAGACTCTTGAAGTGAGCAGGTTAACACTGTGCCAACGCACAATCCCCCACATCCGGGAGAAATCCTCAGGGCACTATGCATAGAGCCTTTCGGGCTAAGCGTCTCGATGAACTCGTCCAAGAACAACACAGCGTTTTCGGCAGGAGCGCGACCGTGATTCTGACACGTTGCTCTTGGTTAGGCGCGTTTTTGTTGTTGGACGAGTTCTAAGGCAGCGAACGCGCTATGCGTCAGTCGTAAGCCGCTGCGAACTCGCGGAGTTCGAGTCGAGCCTTCTGAATGGTCGGTCGGGGATCGGACCGGAAAGGGCCCTGCGGTTGGCGATTGCTTTTGACACCACGCCCGGAAGGCTGGCTGAACCAGCAAGTGCGATATGGCCTCTGGCATCCGGAAGAACGTCGAGACCAGTTGAGGGTCACCCGCTTGACCCCTCGCGGGGGCGGAAGCCTTGATGAGCGGCAGGTTTCATGGGCTACCTGTTCTCTGTTGTCGATTTGGCCACTATGGTCAGCTCCCGCTCAGCAGCCAAACCGGTGGCAATGTCTCGCGCTTTGAGCAGCCAGCGGCCCGGCTTCTCGTTCAGGGCGAGGTCCAGGTCCGTCATACACGCTCCATCTTCCGCGAGCAGGTTGCGGAAGAACCAGGGCGCGCTCCTGCCCTCGGGATCAACGACTTCCAGATGGAAGACATGCTTGCCTGCTGCGGCTCCCTGGACGTGCAACCGCAGCCGGCAAGTGATCGTCCCGCCCTGCTCCACTCGCCTCGCCGACTCTATCTTCATGCTCTTCGCAAGGTAGGGCAAGAGCGCGTAGAGCTTCACGCTGCCAGCGGATAATCTGGTCTTCACCTCGCTCGTTTTGCCCAGGTATCTGCGCTGCCGCACATCGTAGACGTGAGACTTGCGCGGGAGGTTGATCGTGGCGGCCTGATCCTTGCGTGGCACCATCGAGTTCGACAGAATCCCTACGTATTCCAACTCCCCCACGCGGTAGCGCTTAATCTCGACCCCTGCCTGGGGCCCGCTGGACAATTGAAGCGCAATCGGCGGAGCAATGCCTCGTTCGATTAGGAGCCTGGCGACGAGAGACCTGACCGGCCCCTCCTCTCCACGGCCCCGTAGTCCGGCGGGCAGCCCCCAACCGGTGCTCCCGTACTGGTCCAAACGGAGATTGAGCAGGATCGCCGTGCCTCGCCCGAACCGGTTCACCAGTACCGAGGCGCCTTTGGGGCTGTCAGGCTGAACCTTTGCTCCAACCGGCGTCAGCGAGGTCTCGTAGCAGGGCAGGAAGGCCTTTTCTGCATCCCTCTGCTCGGAGACCAACGCCCG
This sequence comes from Armatimonadota bacterium, assembly GCA_016199605.1. GTDB lineage: Bacteria > Armatimonadota > Abditibacteriia > CG2-30-59-28 > CG2-30-59-28 > JACQGJ01. The sequence goes on from JACQGJ010000223.1 coordinate 6,101, forward strand.
GCGGAGTGCCCGGGACTGGATGCCGAAAACGTCATCCAACTGGCCGGTCGCCACTTCCTTAGAGTGGGCATCCATCACACCAGGTCGCACGTCCGCCAGCACCGTCCCTCCCTGCGCTACGAAGGCCCGAATCTGAGTCGCTTCCTCGGGATCCAGGGCCACGGCCCAGGGCAGAGTCAGGGCGCGATACTTCTCCTTCAGGAGCACGCCCGCGCGCAGTTGGTCCGTCGTGATGAACCGGTACGACAGGCCCACGTCCTGCAACAGACTGCACATCACGTTCTGCGGCCAGGACGACGCCTCGGGGATCTCTACGTCGCGCGCATGGAGGCAGGGCTGTGACCACAGAATCGCCACTCCATCCTGCTGCGGTGTGGCTTTGAGAATCAACTTGCCGACCCCGGACCGGATCTCCTGTAACTCCTCATTCGCCCATAAGAACCAGTCCGTCGGACGCAGGTCATAGGCCATGGCGTTTTC
>JACQGJ010000224.1 GCA_016199605.1 Armatimonadota bacterium
ACCTTGGCCAAACCGTCGCACAGCTTGTTGCCCGTATCAAGGAACACCTTGTCTGCCGCCGATTGAGAAGGCTCGGGCAGCGGCAGAAGCTTGCCATCGGTCTCCAGTCGATGACGGTCGAGGGTTGTTGCGATCCAATCGGCAATAAGCCGGGCGTGTTCCCCCACGTAACCTCCGTCAAGTCCCTCCGCGAGAAGTCGCGCCCGAAACGCTCTGATCTTCTCTCCGCGATCTGCCAGGTCTTTCAGTTCCCCCGGTTCCACGGGGACGCGAAGTGGTGGGGTGGTCGAAGCCTTGGGCACGGTCGGCCAACTCCCCCGAGGTTTGGCTGTTCCCATCACAATCTGGAGGGATGCGTGGTCAGGCGTCTTTGCATAGGGGAGGAACACCGACTGTTTGTCGAACAATTTCCAGGGCTTCCCGTTCATGCGGACCGCGGAGATCGGTCCGTTACCCACGGTTGCGAGGTAGAGCTGCTTCTTGCCGAAACGGACAGGAAAGCGTTGCTCGAGCTCGGTGATGCCAGTAGGGATATGCGGCAACAACGTCAAACCGTCAGCACGATAGAGATACTCGAACAGCCCGCGCACCATCCCAGCCGGAGCGCCCCAGGAGTCATACACGGTGTTGATCGGTTCCTTCGGTTGATAGACCTCATCGCCGAACTTGACGAGGGGGTTGTCCAAACGGAAACGGCGAGCATAATCGAGGATCTTCTCCATCGCTCGCCGCGCGTCTTCGTACTTGCCCAGTCGGAAATACGCCATGATCATCCGGGCTTCGCAGGTGGTCCAATGCCCTCCGTTCACCCAGGTGCCGAACTGCCAGAGACCGGTCGGCTCGATGTACATGTCGTCCAGCGACGGGTAATTGGTGATGATGAGATCGTAAGGACGCAATCCCGGTATGGAGGCGATCTTGTCGTATATCTTCCGAGCCTGTTGGTCCCCAGCGACTCGAAAGCAGATTGCGTCGTGGTTGCAGACGGCTTCGAAGTATCCGTGCTTGTCAGCCCCAAAGACGCCGTGCCTTGTCCCGTCTGGGTCGAGATACTTGAGGAAGTAGCCTTCCTCCGTCGTCAGCTTGGGCAATCCGCTTTGCGCGAGCTTGCGCCGCTCGGTGTAGAGGGCCACTTTATCCGAGTCACCCGCGAGCTTCTCCAGCTCGATCAGGCGATCCAGTCCGGCAATGTAGGTGATAGACAGCCCGGCGAGGTAAGCCTTGTCGTAGGTTCCATCTGGCTTCTTATATCCCGCGTAGCTTGGCGCTAACAGGTTGCCCGCGGGCCCCGCAAGAAAAAGGTTGTTTGCAGGATCGCGACGCGTCTCGATGAAGTTGGCGACGCGTTCGAGCATGGGCAGGTAGTGGGCAATCGCCTCGGAGTCCCGGCTGATGAGCAGCAGCTCCGACTGGAGAACCAGCCCGGCAGCCGTGAACTCCATCCCCCAGTCGTGGAGCTCGATTCTACCGTCGCCCTGTTTGTAGTAGATCCAGTTTGGGGCAGCCGCGTCGCACAGGCAGCCGTCGGGGGCCACCCATTTCCAGTCACCGCCGCCCACGCGCTTCCCGTCACCCATCTGATCGAACCAAAGGTCCTGCGAGTTTTGCAGGAACGTGAGCATCGGCTCAGCCAAGATCGGCAGGGCGCAGTACGTAGGCCCGTAGCTGTTCTGAATCCACCAGGCTCCCCACGTGGGACCTTCGACAAGCCCGTTCCACGCCGGAGTGTAGAACATCGGGAGCGACTGGAACTCCGGATCGGGATCCAGCATACGTCGCGAGACATCGAGAAGTTTCAGGTACTCGACGTCCCCCTTCCCGTGGAAGTACTTGCCGTGGAAGACCCCCTCAGCTTTTGATTTACTCACAGCCATCGCTCCTATCATGATGAATGCCAACGACATTACCCGACGCATCGCCATCAAATCCCTTCTCCTGCCGACCTCATACCATCACACGCTCTTTCTGAAGTGCGCGCGCTATCGTCGCGATCGTCACCGTGGGAACGTCTTCCTTCTCAGAGCAGGAGCGTCCCGGAAAGTTGGGCGAGTACCATGAGCCATCAAGAAGTTTGCGCTCGCACCCGTTCACAAAGTCGCGATTCAGATTCATGTTCCAGCCCAAGCTTTCCATGGCTTGATTCTGGTTCCGCCACGAGTCGTGTGGGCCCGGAGGGAGTTGGCAGTGAGTATAGTTACAAACGCGAGAGGAATCAAGTGCCTTGTGGGGGCATAATCAAGAATCCGCGGACGAAAAAGATCTGCGGCATCGTAGGGAGGTGACTGCGAACTCGGCGAGTTCGACGTGCCCGCCTTGTGTCAGCTTCCCATCAACCCTGGGGCGAGAGGAATGCGTAACGCCGGCAAGCACGGAGTCTGCGACCTCTGCGAGTTCGAATGCCCTACAGCTATTCTTCTTCGCCCTCTGCTTCGCCGGATAACGCTTCCAGCGCCGCCATGATGCGCTGCTGTTCTTCGGGTGGGAGTTGCGCAATGGCGGCTTTGAACGCCTCCTCATCGTGCGCCTCAAGCGCCGCGCGGACAGCGGGCAGGAGCGAGTCGAAGAGTTGCGTTATATCTGCCATCGTCTCAGTTCTGACGCCGATGATTCCCGCTGCCGTGAGCTGCCTAATAACAGCCCGCGCTTCCTCCGGCGGCAGGTCGTCCAGAGCAGCTCCTAATGCGTTGCTCAATTCCTCGCCATCTAGCTCCAACGCCGCGCGTACGGCGGGCGGCAGCGCAGACAACACCGCTTCACGTTGGACTTCATCGGCTTGCCGCGCTTGCTCTTGTTTCGCCATCTCCCATACTCCTCCCATACTCCCACAACCGCCGCGTCGCCGTCGGAGGCGCAGCGTCCTCAATGACTGAGCGACGACAAACGCAGCGCCTCGACCGCCTGCTTCAACTGTTCCAGTTTTGCACGAATCCCGTCACTTGTGACGAGGTAGGTGTAGGCCTCGCCGTGGAACCCGAGGCGCGGGTCGGCCTCTACGAGCGTCAGAGCGTCCTGGCAGTTCTGCTGTTCGTCTTTCATCAGGGCAATCATCTTTTGCTTCGATGCTTGGCGCTCGTTGGGGTTTTCTGTGTCATGATAACGATCTCTTGTGACGTAGAACTCGGTGATGTTCGCGGCACAGCGGAACTGAAGGGCGCAGAACTGAGCGACGCCAAGTTCCTTCTGAAGGGCGGCTCGGTCCGCACCAGATGCAAGGTCAAGGGCGGACCTCATCACGTCCACACCTTTCTGCCACCGTTCCGCGAGGGACCGGAAGGACTTGATGACTTGATCGGGGCCGAAGGGCGACACCCAACTGTTGAGATCATCCCCTTCGATATCCAAGTCCGGCAGCCAGGAATGCGGAAAGGACTTGTTGACCTTGTCGAGCAGGAACGGCAGCACCGGGCCACGATTCACGGGGCCGTTGTATAGAACCGGAATACTTCCCGGAAAATCCTCCATCGCCTCGGAGAGCAGCTTCCAGCCCTCGACGACCGTCGCAGCAGCCTGCCTGCCGAAGTGGCGTGTGGCGAGGTTGAGGAGCGCCTGGTCCAGGTCCGCGGGCTGAGGTGACCATGCGAGGTCGCCCGCAAGCTCGGTGGTAAGAGACAGCATGTTGCCGAAGTTCCAGCAGTTCATCAG
>JACQGJ010000259.1 GCA_016199605.1 Armatimonadota bacterium
ACCCGTGACGGGCTTATCACGGCCGATGGAAACCCGAGACTTGGGTGTGTCGCCGCTGCCATCACAGTCGGACTCCTGCAGGGACGGAAGTTCAACAAGCGAGTTGAACGGGGACTCGGTCTGTATGAGTACCTCTTTGACAACGGGGATAAAGGAAGGGCCCCGTTGTCGGTCCTGTGGTGTTCGCACGGTGAAGCCAAAGTCCACTGTGTCTTCCAACCAGGGAGTCCCGTGGAGGTCGTCACTGCGACGGGAAAGCTCCCCCCGATGGTAGGGGGCGGTACAGCCAAACTGGACCTGACCCTCGATTCGGTACCGGTGTTCCTGACCGGAACCGTGCAGGAGATGGTCCCCGTTGAAGGAATCTAAATTACATTCGAGGAGAAGGCTATGACGGAATCAAACGAATCAGTCGAGACACTTGCTGTGAACGGAGGAACTCAGGCTGTTCCCGCTTACGAAGCCGCGGGGAAGCCGAAGATTGGTATCGAGGAATTCATGGAGTTGGCCGACACGTGGGGCTTCAGCGAGGAGACCCAACAGGCGATCCGCGGTGTGGTTGAGCAAGAGACGGTGGAATCGCCGATGCTCTCGCGTTACTACAATCCACGTCCCTCGAAAGTGAAGGCGTTGGAAGACCTGACCGCTGAGCTCTTCGGCATCCCTTACGTCCTCGCGGTCAACTCGGGGACCTCTGCTTTGAACACGGCCTACGTGGCCGCCGGCCTTGGACCGGGGTGTGAGGTGATCGTTCCCGCCTACACGTTTTTCGCAACGGTAGCTGAAGTCGTCACCGCTCGAGCAATTCCGATTATCGCTGAGGTTGACGAGTCTCTGACGCTCGACCCGAAGGACGTAGAGAGGAAGATCACACCCCGCACGAAGGCGATTGTGCCCGTACACATGATCGGCACGTGCGCGGACATGGACGCCCTGATGGACATCGCCCGTCGGCACAACCTGATCGTGATTGAGGATACGGCTCAGGCGTGTGGCGGAACCTACAAGGGCCAGCATCTCGGCACGATTGGTGACCTTGGATGTTTTTCCATCAGCAGCTACAAGATTACCGGCGGAGGTGAAGCCGGACTGGTGATGACGAAGGATAGATTCCTTTACACTCGGGCGCAGAACAATCATGACACGGGGGCTTGCTGGAGACCCGATCGCTACGCAGTGGAACAGGAGGAGGGAGAGCTCTTCTGCGGGTACAACTACAAGCTATCGGAGCTTGAGGGTTCGGTGTGCCTGGCGCAAATGCGCAAGATGCCGGAGCAGGTGAGACGCTGGCAAAAGGTCAAGAAGCGAATCGTGTCGCAGTTGGGCGACTTCCAGGGAATCGTGCCACAGCAAGTGCGAGACCCTGAAGGCGAAGTGGGATACAACCTGATCTTCTTTGCGCCTGACCCGGCTTCCGGCGAAAAGGCTGCGGCCGCGTTGAATGCCGAAGGCATCGGCGCCCACACGCGCGGGGATAAGGAGTCTCGCGACTGGCACATCTACGCCTACTGGCAGCACCTTCTGGAAAAGAAGAGCGCCTCGGCGGACGGTTGTCCGTGGACTTGCGAGAGAAACGCCCCCTATATCCCCGACTACACAGCAGACATGTGCCCGCGCACCCTCGACCTCCTCAGCCGGGCTGTTTTCCTCGGGGTCAACCAGTGGTGGTCGGAAAACGATTGCGACCATGTCGCTGCGGGCCTCAACAAGGTCCTAGGAGCGTACTTTGGGTTGGCGTCTGAGAAGGTCGGGTGGTAGGGAGCATGGACGTTGATTCCTTTGCCGCCTTGCCCGACATTGTCGACGCCTACTGTTCTCTCGGACGGTGGAAGCGACCGGTGGCAGCCGACTTCTATGGCCACGATACGACGTCCCTGATCGACGAAATGGACCAGAAGGGCATTGCCCAGGCGATCGTACACCACAGCCTTTCCCGTCTATCTCATCCCATCGACGGGAATGAACAGGCAATGAAGGGAATCGAGGGGGAGCCACGGTTGCACGCGTGCTGGTCGATCCTGTCGAAGGCTTCGCGTGAGTACCCCGTATTCGAGGAATACATCGAGGACGCGTTTCAACGAGGGGTGCGGTGCTTTGCCGTGTTTCCGCGCTTTGGCGCCTACCCCTCCGGTCACGATACCTCTGTTCGAGAGTTCGTGCGCGCCGGTACCTTTGTGGTCTTTGAGGAGCGAAGATTCCCGGTGTTCATCGACTTCGGAGGCGATCCCACCGGCGGCACCGACGACACGGACTGGGAGGCTTTACGTTACCTGCTGGAGGCCCACCCGGACCTCCCGGTGATACTCTGTGAACATCGTCTCAGGGGCGGGAGCCGCCTCCTGCCCGGTGTAATGGATGACCATCCGAACCTGCACATCGAAACCTCCGGCCTGTGGAATTACATGGCGCTCGAACAGATCGCGTGGCAGTGGGGCGCGGATCGTCTGATCTTCGGCACCCGGTCACCGTGGCGAAGCGTGGGCCTGGCTCTGGGAATGGTCACGATGGCGTGCCTTTCGCCAGAAGAGCGCGGGTTGATTCTCGCGGGCAACATCAGACGTTTAATGGAGGCGGTTCAATGACACCCTTGCACAAGCAATGTCTCTTGGGAGAACGTCTGTCCGGCGAGTTGCTGCTCGACTGTCATGCCCACATCGGTCGCCATGCCGACTACATCATCCCTCGCAACCAGCCTGAAGAATTGGCCGAAGAAATGAGGCGGCTGAACGTGCGCGGGGCGTTTGTCTTTCAGTTTACCGGCGTCCAGACGGGTGAGGTCGCCTACGGGAACGACGTCATCGCAGACTCCTGCTGCCGCGTTCCCAGGCGATTCATGGGGTTGACGATGGTGAACCCCTGCTTCGAGTGCGACGTCATGCCGGAGTTGGAGCGGTGCCGCGGGCTTGGGTTTGCAGGCGTCAAGCTCATCACTTCGTACCAGGGGTATCCCGACGACGGCCCCCTGTTCGAGGCGATATGCGGCTTTGCTCACGAGCATCATACACCGATTCTAAACCACTGGTGGGGATCCAAGCTCGAGGAGTGGCTTCAGCGATTCCCGCAGGCGCAGTTTATCACGGGGCATTGGGATCCTGGTCGAGCCGAGCTTGTGCGTCGCTATGACAACCTGTGGGTCTGCACCTGCCTGCCCATCGCCCACGAGTCCTTCGAGATCGGTATGCGCGATCTGCGTCCTGACCGTGTGATGTGGGGATCTGATATGAGCGACCTTCAGTTTGGCGTCGGGCTTGGACCGATTCTTCTCGCACGCGTGGACGAGGAGGTCAAACGGCGCGTGATCGGGCTAAACATGCTGGAGCTTTTGGAGACCTGCGGAATTCCAGCGCCCGACGCGTGGGACCCATAAACACGTTGTCAACCGACGACCAGGGGATTAGAATGAGCACGCTTTAATCTTCGACCCTTTAAGGAGCCAGCTTCTATGTCTTTATCCAAACCACTCAACATCGCCCTTGCCGGTTGTGGCAATATCGCCGGTCCTTATGGCACGAGCATCAAAACCCATCCTGACAGCTTGCGGTTGATTGGATGTTTTGATCCCGTCACCGATCGCATGACTGACTACGGCCGACAGTACGAGTGCAAGACCTACGGGAGCCTGGAGGACCTGCTTTCGGACACCGAAGTGGACCTGGTGGTAAACCTGACAGTACATACCGCCCACTCGACGGTGACGCGCCAGGCTCTCGAGGCAGGCAAACACGTTCACTCCGAGAAACCCCTGGCGACAAACCGTGCAGAAGGCGAAGCGGTGGTGCGGCTGGCGGAGGAGCGCGGGTTGAGACTCGGATGCTCGCCTTTCATCATTCTCGGTGAGTCGCAACAGACCCTGTGGAAGCAGATCCGGGAGGGTCGCATCGGGAAACCTTTGGTGGCTTACGGTGAGATGAACTGGCATCGGATCGAGCTGTGGCACCCGAATCCCGCGGGCTTCTTCGCGGAGGGCGCAGGGCCGTTGCTGGATGTAGGATGTTATCCCCTCAACGTGTTGACATCCATCCTCGGCCCGGTAGGCTCAGTGACGGGATCGGCCCGGATACTCCTGGAAGACCGGGAGGTGGGGTCGGGTCCGAATGCAGGAACGAAATTCAAAGTCACGTCTCCCGATCACGTGGTAGGGAACCTGGAGTTCGCCAACGGTGTGATGGGGAGACTTACCTGCAGCTTTGTCGTCGGTCCCTCCAGCCAGACGGGCGTTGAGATACATGGCGAGTTGGGCGGCTTCCACATCGACAGCGTCGGATTCAATGCCGGGCTGAGGTTTGCGTCCTCTGCTACGCGAGAATGGGAGGAGGTTCCTCCCATTGTGCCAGCTTTTGAGGGAATTGACTGGAGCCGCGGTGTTGGCGACATCGCCGACGCCCTTGCCCACAATCGACCTCACCGTTGCACCGGCGCTCAAGCGTACCATATCCTCGATGTTTGCCTGAGCATCCTTGAGTCAGCGGAACAAGGTAGACCCGTCGAAGTAAAGTCACGGTTTGAGCTTCCTTCCCCCGCCCTTGAGTAGCCCTGGTCCCGCGAGGGAGGGGAACCCTACAGGCTCGTAGAGGAGGAGTACGGAATGAGACTTGAGAACATGCTCCCGAGACAGCTCAAGCACGCCATCGACGAGAATTGGCCGCTCCTCGTCCCTGCCGGTTGCATTGAGAATCACGGTCCCCACATGGCTCTCGGCAATGACACGATTCTCGTGCGGGAAGTGCTCGACCGAGTCGCGGAAAGGATTCCCTGCGTGATCGCCCCCGCGTTCTGGTACGGGGTGACGGGCTACGCGGTAAGCGGGCCCGACGAAGGCACGATGGATATGGACACCGACGTGTTCGGTCATTATGCGAAGGAAGTCCTGCGCGCCTTCCTTGAGATGGGATTTCAGAAGATCCTCGTCGTCATCCACCACCAGGGGACGGGTGGGCCCGAAGGCTTGGCCCTGCAGAGGGCCGCAGGTCAGTTGATGTTTGAGAAGGCGGTTGCCGAAAGGGGGCGCGGGTGGTGGGGGGAGCATCCACCGGAGACGCACGGCAACGCTTTTTCGACTCTCCGGGTCCTTGATCTGATCCGGCCGGAGAGCGGAGTCGGCGGTGACCACGCCGGTTTCTATGAGACTGCCTTTCTGCTCTACCTGCGTCCCGAGTTGGTTAACATGAACGCTCTCGGTGAAGAGCCGCTGCCGTGGTTCTGCACCAGAGACGGCGATCGATCAGAAGACGCAACGGTGGAAGAGGGGAAGCGCATGGTCGAGGCAATCATCGGCGCGCTTGTCATAGAGCTGAGTAAGTGATACCTTTCGGTTTGACACAGGGCTCCGGACGATCAGGTTTACAGTTTGACGGACTAAGATGGTCATGAGAAAGGCGTTTCGCCGAAAGGAGGTGCTGCTACGCCATCTTGCGTGGCTTCAGTTCAACAGATTTCAAGAACATGAAAGTGAGAGACCGATATGAAACGCGAACAGGGATTCACACTCATTGAACTCTTAGTGGTGATCGCCATCATCGCGATTTTGGCGGCGATCTTGTTTCCAGTTTTTGCGAGAGCCAGGGAGAAAGCCCGACAGGCAAGCTGCGCGTCCAATCTGAAGCAGCTTGCCATGGCCTCTCGAATGTACGGTTCAGACTACGATCAGTGCGTGACCCCATCGGATGTTTTCTCTGATCCCAACTACTACATCTTCACCAACCTCTTGCAGCCTTACATCAAGAACACACAGGTGTTCCTCTGTCCCTCGAAAGGCAATCAATCGTGGACCGGCAGCAGTGGCACCGGAGGTCCGGGCGCTTATCCCTGCGTTCAGTCCTTCACGGTACTGTCAAACTACACGGTGAACTACTGTGTCTCGAAAGGGTACGGCAACACGGTTTCAGATTCGCAGCTCAATCGACCGTCGGAGACTGTGGAATATGCTGATGGCTTGTGCCCCAACGCCCAACCGACCAACGCGGCTACCACTTGCTTTGGCATCGACGCCACGCGACACAACCAGGGCTGCAACTGCTCCTTCTACGACGGACATGTGAAGTGGCTGACTGCTGACAAGGTGAAGGCGGGGTCCAACTGCTGGAACAATTAGCGGTCAGGGGCAGGCGGCCTCGATCTCGTGGCGCTCACGGACTTTGGAGATGAGCGCCGCGCCGAGTGCCAGGTAGACCGGCATCGTCCAGAACACGGCTCGGTAGGCCACGTTGCCGCCGAAGTGCGTCGCCACCAGATCCGCAAGCAATCCACCAAACACCAACACCAAAACCTGTGGAACGGTGAAGGCAATATGGAAGATCGCCATGTACTTCGCCTCTCTCCCCGGAGGCATCAGGTTCGTGGCGAAGGCCCAGTCCACCGCACAGAAAGCCCCGTAGGCCAGTCCAAAGATGAAGCCCACAACTCGTGCGCCGGTGAGGGAATGATTGAGGCAGAACAGCACTGCCGAGAAAGCAGCCGCGGCGCAGGTGAAGTAAATCACCTTCCGTTTGCTGACGGTGTCGGACATTGAGCCCGCCTTGAAAGTTCCCAGCACGCCTCCAGCCGTGGCCGCCAGTGAGACCCACATCGTCTCGATTGCCACGCTTCGGTTTGCCATCGGCAGACACTCCTGGACATAGTAGCGCAGAAACTCGATTCCGGTGTAGATTCCGATGTTGATGATGAATCGCGATTGGATTAAGCGGGTGAAATCCGGGTAAGGCTTCAGTTGAAGGTCAAAGGATTTCTGCAGGACGTCTCCCCAGGGAGCTTTCCGTTCCTGAGGAAACGGAACCTCATGAACAGTGCGCATGTGGAGGAACAGCAACGCCAGCAGCAGCCCGGCGCACACGAGGCAGATGACCAGCACTCCCAGAGAGGCCGCCGCCTCAGGCGAGCGGGGAGGTGAGGACGGCAAGAGCTGATTCACGATGGCCGGCTCCAGAAGCACTCCTGCAAGCAGGAGTCCGCCCACCTGGCCGACCAGGTTCCAGAACCCCATCCATCCCGAAGCCTTGCCCTGGTGTTCCGGCGGAACGAGGTCCGGAATCAGGGCCTGGAACGGCCCCGTGGCCAAGTTCAGGAAGAGCTGGATGAAAAGAAACGCGATCATCAATTGCAGGAATGTGCGAGAGCAGCCGAAGGCGAGAAGCGGAAGAATCGTCAACAACACCCCCCACAATATGAAGGGACGGCGGCGGCCTTTTGGGTGGGTCGTATTGTCGCTGATGGGGCCTATCATCAACTGCACAAGGGTCGAGAGCAGGGCGCCCAGACCACCGATGAAGGCGAGGAACCGGCCTTTGGTCCGGGTCACTCGCGCCTTCAACTCTGTGTTCTGAGTCGCCTGTCCTTCGTGGCTCAAGCGCATCTGGGCGATGGTTCTCTCGCGCACGAAAAACTCCACGCGCTCGGCCAGGACCTGAGCGAGCACCGCGCTCCAGAAAAGACTGATGGGAAGCCAGAGAACGCTGATGGATGCGAAGTTACGGATTTTCATAGTCTGTTTCCAATACCGACATCCTGGTTGCCAAGTCGTGAGGCGTCATTGTAACCGTTGCAGTAGGTGAGGCAACAAGGATTCTTTTGTCTTTTGAAACAGGCGACACCCCAAGACAGGCACACTGCACCTTTACAGGAGAGGATTCCTGTTGGCGGCTGGTCCGGATGCGTCATCGGATAGGCACCGCCTCGCCCCGTTCCGCGGAGGCGTAGATCGCGTCACTGATTTGTTGCACAACCAGGAGAACGGGGGTCACCCATCTTCTTTTATCATTTTATGCGTATCCCCTACGCGTCGTCGGATGTCGGTTGACTTCCATCCTCTCGGAATCTCCCCTCGCATCGGCTATGATATTCCTTCTGCACCGCGGTGTAAACCGGGCTAGTACGATAGGCAGTTAATTGGTAAAAGAAGATGTGACACGGGAACTTCAATGGGTGACCCCGGCGATACTCGTCGCTCCGTCTTTGGGGTTGACCTTCGTCCTTATCTTACCCCGGACTTCAGGGCGATCCACACCGCCACCAAACCGGCCGCACAGACACCGAG
>JACQGJ010000260.1 GCA_016199605.1 Armatimonadota bacterium
GCGTCCGCGTGTGTTCGCAGGAAGGAGGCGGGGCAGGCCGGCGTGATGGGGCCGTGCAGGACGCGTCTAACCACGGCGCTCTGCCAGGGACGATTGCAGTATAAACGCAGCCGCCTCGCGCCGAGGATCTCTCTCATCCCAACGGTGATCGCTCTTTTCGGAATGATCGATATCTCCCCGCCGACCGTGTTGCTGTTGATGGTTCTGGTTTCCCGTGTGAGGTCAAGGGCCCGCGTCGGAAGAGCGGCAAACTCCTCGTTACTCCAGTCCATCCCTTCCTCCGGCGGCTCATTGAACGCAATGTGCCCGTTGATCCCAATTCCACCGAAGCATGCCTCCACACCACCTCGCTCCTCGATCAGGCGACCGATTCGGTCGGGGTCGCGTGGATCGGGGAACACGCGGTTCTCCTGCCCGGGCGCCAACTCCGGGTCGAGGAGGTCGTAGAACTGTCGATTCATGTAACCGCGGAAGCTCAAGGGGTGCTCGAGGTCCACCCACTGGTCCTCCCCGGTGAGGTACTCGTCCATGTTGATCAGCATCACCTCACGGCAACTCACCTTCTGCCGGTTGAGGCTCTCGGCGAGGAGGGGGTACTGATCGACAGGCCCGACTGGAACGATCATGGTGACTCGACGGTTGTGCCGGTTCGCCTCCCGAATCTCCTGCAACATCGCGTCAGCGAAGTCTCGGGCGATACTTGCCATGTCGCCCTTGAGGTGAACCCGGACGGGGGTTCCTTTCCCCAACTCTCCCAGAGGAACACTGAGATACTCGGGTAAAGAGTCGGGCGACCTCATTTCGGGACCTTCTCCCAATCCTTCAGGAAGAGATCGACCCCGACGTCGGTCAGCGGGTGATCGTAAAGCTGCTGCATGACTTCGAAGTTCATCGTGCAGACTTCCGCTCCTGCGAGCGCCGCCTGCAACACGTGAAGAGGGTGCCGGACTGCCGCGACGATGATTTGTGTTGCGAAATCGTAGTTCCTGTAGATGGTCATGATTTGCCGCACCACCTCCATGCCGTCATGTCCGATGGCGTCAAGACGACCGACGAACGGGCTGATGTAAGTGGCCCCGCACTTTGCCGCTAACATCGCCTGCAACGGAGAGAAGGCAACGGTGACGTTGGTGCGGATCCCTTCTGCGTGCAGTTGCTTCACCGCTATGAGACCTTCTTTGATAATGGGAACTTTCACGACAACGTTGTCCGCGATCTCGATGAGTTCCCTGGCTTCCCGGACAATCTCTGCCGCGGTCAGACCAACGGTCTCCAGGGATACCGGTCCGTCGACCAGGGAGCAGATCTCGGGAAACAGGTCTTCGGTGATCGTCCCGTTTTGGAGACATGAGTGGGGTTGGTCGTCACACCATCCAGAATCCCCCACCGCGCCGCCTCGCGAATCTCCTCAACGTGGGCCGTATCCAGAAAAAGGTTCATGCTGTCACCTCTCGCTCAAACAACCGGGACCTTCCCGGCAAGGGCGCACCCTTTATAGCCTCTTCTCCGGGTTTCTGCAAGAGGGCGGACCTACCCCATCACTGATACAGCCAGTCCAGAGACACTCGCCGAATACAGAGATCCTGCAGCACGCCACTCTTCTTGCCTCCGCTGCAATAGGCCATTAGAACGGCGTCCGCGGTGAAGTGCAGGGCCGTATAGCAGAACCCCCGCTTCGGATCGGACTCAATCAGCTTCCGGCATTTCCAGGACTTCCCCTCATCTGTGCTGATAGCGGTGACCAGCGGAGTCCGTCCCCAGCTCGTTTCAGCCTCCTCGCGCGGCCGTTCCAGCAACACACCGCTGTGGTCGTTCCATACTGCCAGCAGATCCCCGGTTGCCGGTATGCGCTTCATGCTCAAAGGAGAGCAGGGGGACTGAAACCGTGAAGGACGAGGCTCCGACCACGTTTCGCCCCGGTCTTTGGAGCGCATTTCATACTGGACTCCCAGGTCCGTCCGGCAGAAGCAGTAGAGGGTTCCATCCCTCAACTCGACGACGCCCGGCTCCTGCAATCCGGAGGCACTGCTCTTTGGCATGGCCCTCCATTCCCTGCCCTCGCGCCAGGTCTTTCCGCCGTCATCGGACAGGAAGAAGACAGCGATGCCACGGGAATCAAAGTCGGCGTAGTCCGTCTTTCCGGCAGTGCTTCTGCTGTTCTTGAGGCGATGAAACGCAGAGGGCGCTATCAACCTCCCGTCGCTCAAATGAACGACGCGGTCATTGTTCACGACAAAATACCCGGGAGCAGGAATGCACAGGAGGGGATTGCTCCACGATTTCCCTTCGTCGGCTGAGGTCCGGAGGCGCAACCGACAATCCGCCAGACTGTTCTTCCTCAGGTAGAAGAGGGCGAGACGGTCCTCCGGCAATCGCAGCAGCGAGACGCTCATCACGTTTTGCCGACCCTCGTTTTCGACCAGCACAACGTCCTCTTTCGACCAGGTCTTGCCTCCGTTCTCTGAAAAGCGGGCGCTGATCGTGGCGGCAGCATGGTCCTCCCAGTCCTCTCCGTAGTAACGCGAGTACGCAAACATGATCCGCCCGTCGGAAAGCGTCACGAAGGCGCCCTCGGAGTTCCGCGGGTTGTCCGGACCGTGCGGAAGGGACAGGACAATTCTGGGCTCGGGGGCTTTTGCTTCAGTCCTCTTTGCTTGTGCTTTCATTCTCTGGTCACCTCGTTAAGTTGGATTTGCAGCCGCGACCTGCGATGATGTCGTAATCGGCAATCCCAACGGCACAGCCGCGGTCGGTGTCTCCCTCAGTCTCCCGCCGGAATGGTCGATTCTGCGATGGCGTTGCTCCTCTTCTCTCTTCCTTTGGCGACCTCCACCAGCCAGGCATCGATGATCAACTGGCACACGTGGTACATGACGCACGGGATCGGAGCGAGGGGATACCCTTTGAAGAACTCTCCGCACACGTACAGAGCTGCGGGGAGGGTCTTCTGCGATCCGTTGAAGACCACGGCGATGCGATCCTCTCGCTCCCATCGGAAAGCCTTGGCGCCCGCGTAGCACGCAAAGGCCGCCACGGTGTGGACCGCGACGACCAGCGCAGTTAGAGACGCAAACAGACTAACCTCGAGTTGCTTCCCCTGCCGGTTCATCTCCAGAGCGCCTTCCACAATTCCCACGAAGATGATGTTCAGGATAAGAATCTGAGCGCACGTCGATATTCTCGTCTTGTTTCTGTCGCCGAATCGACCAACCATGGGAATCTGGCGCAGCGCCTGGGCGACGACCACGGGCAGGACCACCACCATGAAGAGCTTCTGCATCATGTCCAGGGGATCCAGCCTGACGGAGGCTCCCGCTGTGAGGGAGAGAATAGTCGGGGTCACAAGGAAGCACAATGCGTGACCGACGACCGTCATCACCAGCGAAAACGCGTCGTTCCCGTTCGCCATGCGCGTCCAGATGATCCCGGAAGCGAGTGTCGTCGGCATGGCGCAGATAACAAGGATCCCAAGAGCAAAATCAGGCTGGAAGCTCGAGAGCAGCCTCGACGCCGGGTACCCGAGCGCAGCGACGAAGAAGTAACTGAAGAAGACCCCGAGGGCTACTCGCGAGGGGCGTTTCATGGCCGCAAGGATTCGCGAGGTTTCGAGGGTCAAGCCGTTGATAAACATGACCAGGAGCACGCACCACCGTTGGTCGACACCGGTGTAGACCTCAAAGGTGTGCGCCCATCGAAGGCCCACAAGGGCGACGACTCCCAGGGCGAGCAGGAACCAGCGCCTTTTGGCCCAGTCA
>JACQGJ010000261.1 GCA_016199605.1 Armatimonadota bacterium
CATAAATGGAGTATCGCGAAGGAGGGTGCAAAGCCACGAATTCTCGTGCGTCTCGGCAGTGCGGGACTTGTGATTTTGCTCCTCTTCAGTGCGAGTCCGTGTTCGTGTGCAAAGGCAAACAAGGCGCGTGTTGAGTTGAAAGGAAAGAGCATGTACGTGCAAGGCAAACCCTTCTTCCCGTTCGGTCTGTTCTGTGTTGCGTGGACGCGGGAGGAGATAGCCGCCTGCTTCGACGACGTGGCCAAACGAGGGTTCAACACTGTCCATTCCTATTGGGCTGCGGATGTGTGCCGTTCCAGAGAAACCGTGCAGGCCTACCTGGACGAGGCGCAGAAACGCGGGCTCAAAGTTCTGCCAACTATCGGCGACCTGGGCCAGGAAGCCGCCCTGTTCCGCGAAGGGAAACATGAAGAGCTGGAGCGAAGAGTTCGAGATTGGATCAGACCCTTCAAGAACCATCCCGCCCTACTCGCCTGGTACGTCTGGGACGAACCCAATGCCGAGGGTTTCTCCGCTCCGCCGGATTGCGTGCGCGCGGTGAGTGAATACGTCAAACGCGAGGACCCGAACCATCCCACGTTCTTCACCTTCACGCCGTGGCACAACCTGGAGAAGCTCCCGGACTACCGTGACTGTTGCGACGTGATATGTCTCGACCCCTACGTCTTTACCGACTACATGGGGTTGGTGCCGAAGTGTCTGGACCTGGCCGCTGAACACGGGAACAACCGGCCGGTCTGGTCACTGCTGTGGGGATGCTGGAACTCGGGCAGCAGAGCGCCGACCGTTGAGGAGACGCGCTGCTCCACCTACCTGTCACTGATTCACGGCGCAACCGCCCTCCTCTACTACGGTCATCTCACCGAGCCAGGAATGCGTCCGGAGGGAGGTGACGGAAAGACATGGCAACGCGGGCTTGCCGATAAGGAGATGCAGCAGCTCTACGAAGCGGTGGAGCAGCTCGGCAAGGAAGTTTACAAGCTGAGTTCAGTGCTTGAGAGTCCGTTACCCCAAGGTGTGGTCACGGCAGAGGCGTCTCCCGCCACGCTCCATTTCCGAGCGTATCGCGCCAGGGGCGGACTTGTCCTGCTCGCAGCGAACATGGGGAAGGAAGCGGTCACTGTGCGCTTTCGTGTGTCACGCCCGGTAAAGGGGAATGCAGTGTTCTGCTTCTTTAGTCGCCAACCTCTAACTGTCGCGGCAAACACCTTTACAGATTCGCTGGCGCCGCTGGCCACGCGCGCCTACCGGATTCCTATGGAGAAGACAAGATGAAGCGGCTGTTTCCCTGCCTCCTCATTCTGACCTTGGTTCGCGGCGCCGCCGCGAACGAGGTGGTGCAAACGCGCCATGCACGTTTCACACTCTCCGCACAACACGCCAACGTGGTGCGAGCGCAGAGCGACGTTGACCTCGTTGCTCCTTGTTTCGACCAGTACCTCTGGAGTGACGACAACGGGGAGATGCGCAGCTCGGAGCAGGACGACCGGGTGGTGGCTAAGAAGCGAGAAGGCAACGCTCTCGTGTTCACCTGCCACAATGAGAAGATCGGAGAGACGATCGCCAAGAGGTACGAAAGGACGAAGGAGGGCGAGGCGCTCGCGAAAACGGTAACCGTCGGGCCGCTGAAGCGCCGGGGAGAGTTCCGCGTCCGGTCCGTCGTGAATCTCGCTTCCTCCTTTCGCGAGGGTGCCCTCTACTACACACCCCGGCAGTCGTGGGGAGCGCCACCCGAGCGCGACCTCTTCGGGGTTCAGCCTGCCAGCAAGTTCACCGCCGAAGTCATCTCGGGTTCGGGTTGGGACAACCGATTCGTTGCCGCCTTCACCTCGTCGCCCTCCGCGGGGATGTCCTCCAAGCCTGCCCTTGCTCTCGGTCACTATCGGTGGGCGATCCGGGGGCAACACGTGATGCCCTCAGCAGTGACCGGAGCGTGGGGGGCTCAGAGCGCGCAGGCGTTGACCTACACGCCGACTGGTTGGCACTTCGAGCTGCTCCATACACTTGACGGCGAGAAGGCTCCCGTATCTGGGACGGCTCACTACTTGGTGACCCCTGGTGATTTCCTCGACGTGTGGCGCAATTACCGCGCCATGCCGGAGCACCGCGCCTGGGAACAGCGTCCTGTACCCAAGTGGGTGACGGAGTGCAAGGCTGGCGGCTTCTGGCACTACACTCCGGGAAACGACAAGCCGCAGATCGACGACGCTCACGCAACCGCAGAACGATTGAAGAAATACGTGCCGCTCGGAGTCTTCGCATGGTGCCTCGATGGCGACTACGAGACCGAGAAGCCGTTCCTTAACGAGACCGGCGCTCTGATCCTCACGCCGGAATACATGAAGGCGCGAGTGGCAGATTTCCAGTCCAACCCCCTGGTGCGCTTGGGACTCTACTTCCAGGGCAGCGTGATGGACAGCCTCACTTCCGCGTTCCGACACCACCCGGAATGGGCGATTCAGACGCCCGAGGGCAAGCCCTTCTTCAGCGGGTTCCGGGACAACGCGGCAGGAGAGATGCACTTTTTCAATCCGCTCGACGAAGCATGGACGGCCCACTATCGCCGTCGCATGGAGGCAGTCCTCAAAGTCTACAATCCCGGTTGGATCTACTGCGACGGCGGAGCGGCGATTGAGACGACCGACTACCGGATGCGGCGTCCCATCCTGCCGGATACCTGGAATGACTTCTACAAACGGCAGCAGGATCTGGTTCACCAATCCGGTCCCGACCGAGCCGTCCTGCTCAACGCCCAGTGCTGGCCTTATGCCGATCTATACTGGCTTGAGTGCGGCTTCTTCAGCGCAGGCTCACCGTGGCGGCAGGCCGTGGACTTCTGCTTCGACACGAAGATCCTGCACACACCGGAACGCACGGTGCTCCCGCTCTACTGGAGCGACCACACGCGCTACCTCGCCCTGTGCATCGCTTTTGGGTTCACTCCCTGCACCTCAGGGAAGGTCGGGGGTTGGGACGACTCGACCTGGCGCGCCCTCGACTGCGCGTATGCCATGCGCGCCGCACGGCTGATCCTCTCCTCGAGCGCGGTGTCGCCGGTATGGTGGAAGGACAGCACGTCCGTCGTTTGCTTCGCGGAGAAAGTCGGCGAGGTCACGGTCGTGCCGGTGCTGAACTTCAGCGACGCTGAGAAGGTCCAACTCACCATCGACTGCAAGAAAGCAAGCGTGCCACCCGGCGCGCAGGCGTGGATCGTTCATCCCTTCGAGACGGGAAAGGATGAGGCGCTGCCGTTGCTGCGACCGGCGGAAGGCAAGCTCGTGTTCGATCTCACCGTGCCGAGAGGTTTTGAGGGCTTGAGGCTTCTTGTGCTCGGGAAGCAAAACCTCCTGTGATATCGGGGACTTGAGGAGGGAAACCTTCGGAAGAGTCCCTTGAGGGCTTCGAAGTCAGCGGGGTTGGCGGAGGCGTGGGAGAAGGGGGTGTGAAGAGGGGAGAGCGCGAGAAAGGAGGGGAATAGCCGCACGCGCCGGTGATGACCACTGAGGCAGGAATCGACAGTGACCTCCTTACCGAGTCTCCAGGATTCCCCCTGCGAAGTCTGGGGATCGGGTAACGACTTTATCAGGAGACGAGGGTCCTCAATCCGGGGGAAGCTCCTGCTCGAACTCCTCCAGAGAAGCTGCCGTAATCGCCTTGCGGTGCAGCTTCTTCAGAAGGGTTGCATCCTCCAGTTTCTGGAGGCGCTTCATCAGCGATTGAGGCCGTCTCTTGAAACGCAAGCGCAAGGCCTCCGCAACGTCCTCACGGGTGGCTTCCAGGAGCCCTTGCTGGAGTCCTTGCTGGAGTCCTTGCTGAAGTCCCCGCTCAAGTCCTCGCTCAATAGCTTTCTTCTCATAGTGCGAAATCCATTCCACTCTTCTCTCCTCCTCGCATTGCTCGATCTCCTCTTTGAATTCCCCGTCCAGTTCCTCAGGCAGCGGCATCACCAACTCAAGAAACCGGAACAGATCGATGAACTGGTCCTGGGTGTAACCGTGCTCATAGAGCCATCGCAGAAGCTGCGCCTTCCACTGCAGCCGTGTTCGGGGAGTGCGACGCGTCGCCTGGCTTTTCAGGTGAGCCATCACCACGAGGGCAAAGGGATTGGTACTGCTCTCCAACTCCTCTGAACGGCTACCATATTCCAGGAGCTTGACCACCGGAAACGTGAGACTGGCGCGGCAGCCCCACCGCTGATATTCGTAACCAGAGGGTCTCCACTCCGGGTCGGCGTCGCCCAGAATACCAAGGCTCACGACGCCCGCTTTGTGCTTGGCCGCCAGGAGAGAGTTGCAGACATACATCCGGTACTCGAACCGCTCGGTCCGTTGGCTTTGGACCTCCACGTGGATCAGTACCCACGCCTCCTCCCCTGTTTTCAGCCAGACCCTTGCCAGCTTATCGACCGCGCGCTTCCCCCTCCCCGCCGCCCGCACCGCGCTTTGGAGTTCCTGGTCGAGAAACTCGACCCCATGGCTCCATTCAATATCCTGATATGCCTCAGGAAAGAAGAAGTCGATGAACTCCGGGAAGTAACGGGTCAGAATCTCCTTCCAGGCGGTATCAAGATCGTCTCGCGGCTTCGTCATCACGACTCCTGCTGCCCCGGTCGGCGAAATCCGGTGTCATTATACTACTTCGGCGAGCTTCCAACATCCCCTCCCGACGGACATCGCCGTCATTTCTCTCAGGAAGAGGATGGGGGAATGCGCGGGGCGAATGGTATCGCAGTCGAGAGACCCCGATTTGTGAGGGGACACCGCCTATCGAAGGAGAACTGGCGCATGAGCGTCGCCAAGGTTGCTGGAATGCTGGACGTTGAAACCCTGAAGGCCGAGATCGACCGTGGAGATATCGAGACGGTTATCACCGTCTTCCCCGACATGTATGGAAGACTCCTGGGGAAACGGATCACGGGAGACTATTTTGTGAATGACGTTCTGGGCGATGCCATCCATGCCTGCGACTATCTGTTCACCGTGGACATGGAGATGGACCCGATTCCGGGTTACCAGTTTTCCAGTTGGCAGACTGGATACGGGGACGTGCGCTGCGTTCCCGATCTCTCAACGCTGCGGAGGGTCGCCTGGCTGGACAAGACCGCCCTGGTGTTGTGCGACGTGGTGCATGAAACAGCGGACCGCCCCGTCAGTATTGCTCCCCGCAACGTCTTGAGGCGGCAAATGGAGCGCGCCCGACAACTCGGGTATCTGCCGATGGGCGGTTCGGAGCTCGAGTTCTTCGTCTTCAAAGAAACCTACGAGTCGGCCTTCAGGAAACGTTTCCACGACCTGCAGACGGCGGGCTGGTACATTGAAGACTATCACATCCTTCAGGGCACGCGTATCGAGCCCCTCGTGGGCCGGATTCGCGCCGCGATGGACCGCTCAGGCGTGCCCGTCGAGTTCAGCAAAGGCGAGTGGGGTCCGGGTCAGCATGAGATCAACCTGCGGTACGCCGATTTCCTGGAAATGTCCGACCGGCACACGATCTACAAGCACGCCGCCAAAGAGATCGCGGAACAACAGGGCATGGCTCTCACCTTTATGTCCAAATGGGATGAAACGATGGCAGGTTCTTCCATGCACCTGCACGTCAGCCTGTGGGATGCAGAGGGCCACAACAACCTTTTCCCCGGCGACACGGCGATGGGGCCGATCCAAGCGTCGGACCTGTTCCGCTGGTTCCTGGGAGGGTGGATGTCCCACGTCCGGGAGATCGCTCTGTTCTACGCGCCTTACGTGAACTCTTACAAACGCTACCAGGCCGAGTCCTTCGCGCCGACGGGCATCGCCTGGAGCTATGACAACCGGACCGCGGGCTTCCGCATCGTCGGCCACGGAAGCTCTCTGCGAATCGAGTGTCGGATTCCCGGCGCGGACGCCAACCCGTACCTGGCCTTCGCTGCCACGCTGGCTGCGGGGTTGGACGGGATCGAGAGGAAGATCGAGCCTCCGGACCATTTCTCCGGGGACGCCTACGCGTCGCGCGACTTGCCGCAGGTCCCCAAGACGTTGAACGAGGCCCTCGAGGCTTTCCAGTCGAGTGAGTTTGCGCGCCAGAGTTTCGGTGAGGAGGTCGTGGATCATTACGTCCACTTCGCGCGCACCGAGCAACGCAAATTCGACGAGGTGGTCACGTGCTGGGAGCGGAACCGGTATTTTGAAAGAGCGTAGTCGGTGGTAGGACAAGGGGGGAGTCGTTTGAGCCATGCAAGACACCTACGTGGTAGGGCAAAGCTTCAACCCAACGAGAGGAGACATCCATGAGACGACGTTATGAAGGGAACATTGATTTGGGGGATCTGCTTCAACGCTGGGCTTCCGCCGACAACCGGCGATCGACGCGGTTCGTCGTGACGGGCATCGTGGTAGTATTCCTGTTGATGCGGAGCTTCATCATCGTGGGAGCAGGAGAACGGGCCGTCATCTTCAGCCGGATATCGGGAGTCAAGCCGGGGCAGTTGGATGAAGGGCTGCACCTCAACATCCCGATCGTGTGGGTCCCGGTCAAGTACGACATTCGGACCCAGACCTACACCATGAGCGGCACATCCTCGGAAGGGCAGGTCAAGGGCGACGATTCTCTGAACGCGCTGACTTCCGACGGTCTGCCGGTGAACCTGGAATTGTCCGTCCGCTTTCACCTGGATCCGGAGAACGTATGGAAACTCCACCGGGAGATCGGCCGGGAATATACGGACAAGGTGGTCCGCCAGGAAGCCCGCAGCGACACCCGCATGATCGTGTCCGAGTTTCCTGTCATCGATGTCTACTCCGGACGGAGGCAGATGATCGTTGACAGGATCAAAGAACGACTCACACGAAAGTTCTCCAAGTCCTACATGGTCCTCGACGAGTTGCTGCTGCGAGACATCAAGTTCTCCCAGGAGTTCCAGGCGGCCATCGAGCAGAAGCAGGTGGCTCAGCAGGAAACGAAGCGGATGGACTTCGTGCTGCAACAGGCGCGCCTGGAGCGACAGCGAAAGATCGTCGAAGCGCAAGGCGACGCCTCCGCCATCCGGTTGAAAGCCCGGGCGCTGATGTCGAATCCTCAACTCGTGCAGTACGAATACATGAAGCGTCTACCGGACAAAGTGCAGACCATCATTACCGACTCCAAAACCATCATCAATATGTCCGACCTGTTCGGGAAAGGAGAAACGAAATGAGCGAGGCTCTCACTGACGGCAAGGCCGTCGGACGCCGTCCCTGGAGAGGGATTCTCATCTTCCTGATTGCTGTGCTGGTCCTCAGACCTTTTGTGATCGTCGGAGCGGGCGAGCGCGTGGTCCTCTTCAGCCTGACTGGCGGCGTGTTGCCTTACCAACTGGATGAAGGTTTTCACTTCATGATTCCCATCATCCAGCGACCCATCCGCTACGAAGTGCGGACCCAAACCTACGCCATGAGCAAAACCCACTGGGAAGGCGAAGTCCAGGGGGACGACAGCTTGTCGACCCTGACCTCCGACGGTCAGACGGTTTCCGTCGATATCAGCCTTCGGTTCCATCCGCACAAAGACGCGGTGTGGAAGCTGCACCAGAAGATTGGGCCCGACTACATTAGCAAGATCGTACGTCCCGAGCTTCGGAGCCACACCCGTATTGCCATCGCCGAATTCCCGGTGACCAAAGTCTTCTCCGCAGAGCGGCAGGAAATCGAGGACCGCATCGAAGAACGACTGCGGAAATCCCTGGGGGACACTTTCATCGACGTGGATGAGGTGCTGCTGCAAGACGTTCGGTTTACCGAGGCCTTCCAACGCGCGGTCGAAGACAAACAGATCGCCCAGCAGAACGCGCAGCGGATGCAATACATTCTCGAGAAAACGGAAAAGGAACGGCAGCAGAAGGTCATCGAGGCGGAGGGCGAAGCCAAAGCCATCAACCTCAAGGCCCAGGCGCTTTCCGAAAACGCCAAAGTCATCCAGTACGAATACGTCCAGAAGATCGCTCCCAACGTTCGGGCGATCATCACCGACGGACGGAGCATCAACGTTCCGATGGGCAAGGGGCAGTAGCCCCCGCCCTTCTCAGACGACCTCAACAGTTGTTCCCCTGCGCCAAGGGCAGGTCGGAACAAATCACCCGCGCCTGAGTCTAACCTCCCACCGCGGCGCCTGACATCGTGTCCGCTTTCACAGAGTCTCGTTGACTCGGCTGCCCGAGGCGTCGCCCCCAATCCCCAACACGGAGGTGTGTTCCCATGCGTTGGTTTCAGGTGTTCCTTTCACTCGCCCTGTCCGTTCGTTTGCTGTCCCCTACTTCTGCCGCTCCGGCAAGCCTCACCGAGGCCGAAGACCTCTTGAGCCAGAAAGACTTCCCCCGCGCCGAGGAGGCGCTCAAGCCGCTCGTAGAGGGAGGCGGTGAGGCTGAAGACTATGCCCGGTTCTTGCTCGGAGAAGCCCTGTTCGAGCAGGGGAAATACCCCGAGGCGCACACTGCCTACGGCTCAGTCGTCACGAAGTTCCCCGACTCCGCCTGGAAGCAGAAAGCTCTATACCGGAGCGCGGACTGCCTGGCACGACTGAAGCAGTTTGAGAAAGCAGGAGATGCCTTGCAGCCGGCAATGGAGGCGCTCGTATCGGAGGGTCGCAAAGAGCAAGTGGCCGCCGCCTATCTGAAGTATGCCGACCAGTACCTCGATCCGAAGAATAAGGACGAGAAGCCAAACTACCCGAAGGCTCGCGCCCTGTACCAGAAAGCTCTGGAACTGGGGATCACAAAGAAGACGGCAGCGCGGGTCCAGCTTTCCATTGCGCGGTGCGACTTTGAGTCCAGCAACTTCCCGTCGTCGATCCAGGTGTTGGAGAGACTGCTCAAGGATATCCCCGACGGCGAACAGGCTGCGGAAGCGCGATACCTTCTCGGGCGCTCGTATCTCGGCCTGGACAACGGTCCGAGGGCGCGACGAGTGTTCCGGGATTTCCTCGAAGATTACCCCAACAATGACCTGCGGCCCAAAGTCAGCTTTGCGATCGCGCTTACCTATCATGTTCCCTCCCCGCGAACCGACCGCGAGATGGACCTGGGAGTGAAAGCCCTTCGAGACTATTCTGAGAAGTACCCGAAGACCGACGACTCTCTGAAGGCCGACTACTGGATCCCCCTGTCCTACTATAGCCGCAACCGCTTCGAGGAAGCGTCAAAGGAGATCGCACGTTTCCTGAAGCAGCACGAGGGCAGCGGGCCCGAATACCTCGCGCCCGCACAGCAGATGCTTGGGGAGATCGCCTTCCGCCAAAAACGGTACTCGACAGCCATCGAGTCCTGGCGCGAGTTCCTGAAGCAGTATCCGAACCATTCGCTTTGGCCCGGGGTTCAACGGCGGGTGCTGGACACCGAGTACCTGATCGGTCAGGACGCCTTCGAGAAGAAGAAGTATGAAGAGGCGGCTGGCATCTGGAGGAAGTTCCAGGAGCAATACCCCCTCGACCAGCGCAACCCCGACCTCATGTTCATGCTGGGGCAGATGGAGTACGACCAGAAGAACTATGAAGCGGCCCTCGAGAAATGGCAGCAGCTTACCTCCAAGTATGAAGGCACGGAGGCCGCGGCGCGCGGCTGGCTCATGACCGGCGCAATCCAGGAGGAGAAGCTGGGGGATTTCGATAAAGCCGCGGAATCCTACCAGAAGGTCAAAGTGGCTCAGTGGGCAAACGAAGCGGCACAGCGGTTGCAGGCGATGAAGGAGAAGAAGCTGGTCGTCTACACGGAGAAGACCTTCACGACTGTGGACAAACCGGTTCTCAAGCTGTTGACCCGCAACCTCGACAAGCTCGAGTTCCGCGCGTACCGGATCAACCTCGAAGACTACTTCAGGAAGATCAACAGTATCCGCGGGGTGGAGGGTCTCGATCTCGCGCTCATTGATCCCGATCAGAAGTGGGAGTTCCCGGTGCCGGATTACAAGGAGAAGAAGCAGATGGAGAGCCAGGCGCCGCTGCCCTTCTCCGAGCCTGGCGTGTATGCCGTGGTGTGCTCGGCCCACACAGGCACGGGGACTGAAGCTCTCGAAGCAACGACGGTCGTGATGATCACGGATCTTCAGATCATCACCAAGGCGACGCGACGCGACATGCTTGTCTTTGCCGAAAACCTGAAGGAGCAGAAACCGTGGCCCGAGGCGCAAGTGCTGTTGAGCGACGGAACGAAGGTTGTGGCGGTGGGAAAGGCGGACGGCAACGGAATCTTCCAGTTGGAGGTCGAGGGACTGAAGGACATGCGGCAACTGCAGGTCCTGGCCTTTTCAGGGACGCACTATGCTTCCACCGAGAATCCCCTGCAAGGCTTGCGGTACGTCGCCGGCCTGGCGCCGAAAGCGCTGATCTATCCCGACCGACCCCTCTACCGACCCGGACAGGAGGTCCACCTGCGAGGCATCGTCCGCCGAGTCGAGAAAGGGGAGTATGTCTTCACGGCCGGTGAGACGTTGGACCTGCAGGTCTTGAGTCCCGCCGGTGCAGCGATCTTCAAGCGTCAGGTCAGGCTGGAGGAATTCGGGGCCTTCGCAGAATCGCTAACGCTCCCCCAAGAGGCAACACCCGGGACCTACCGCGTGGTTGTGACACAAGATAAGCTGACCTTCACGGGGGGCTTCGAGGTCGGCGAGTATCAGCTTCCGAAGATTCGGATGGAGATCACGCTGCCGAGAACGACCTATCTCCGCGGCGAGAAAGCCGAGGGCAAGGTGTCGGTCAAGTACTACTACGGCGAGCCAGTGGTGAATCGGAAGGTGGCGTTCACCTGGGGAGATGAGCCGGAGAAAGAGATGACCACCAATGACAAAGGCGAGTTCGAGTTCTCCCTCGACACGCGGCGATTCGAAGAGGAAGCCGTGTTCCTGCTCCAGGCAACACTGAAAGAAGAAGAGATCTTCGCCGCCGTCAATGTACACGTGGCTCCAGTCGAGCTGAGCGCCTCTTTGTCCACGTTGCGAGACGTATATCTCCTCGGGGAGAAGTTCGAGGTCTACGCTCAGGCCAAAGACCTGAGCGGAAAGCCGGCAGAGGCGAAGTTCACGCTGCACGTTCTGAAACGGGAGAAGAACGAGGAGGCCTGGGGCGAGCGCGAGGTGGAAAAGAAAGAGCTCACGACCGACTCTAAAGAGGGCAAGAGCGCCGCCACCATTTCCCTGGACCAAAGTGGGACGTATGTTTTGCGGCTTCAGGGAGTGGACCGCCACGACAATCCGGTGAGTGCGGAAAGGTCCGTCACTATCGTGGGTGAGGACGACAAAGTCAAGCTCCGACTCCTGACTGATACCGACACCTTCAAGGTCGGGGACACGGCGGCGCTGCGAATTGTGTCTCGCGCCGACAGGAATCTAACCCTTGTGACCTATGAGGGCGAGGTCATCTATGGCTACCAGCTTGTCACTCTGGACAAAGGAGAGAATACGGTCCGGGTTCCGATGACCTCGAAGCTGTCGCCAGGGTGCGCGATCTCGGTATCAATGATGACTGCCACCGCAACCGAAGGTGCAGGCTACGAGTTCCATTCAGCGACCAAGCTGCTCCGCGTGAAGGGGAGCCTGCAGGTGACCGTAACGCCGGACAAAGAGAAATACAAGCCGGGAGATACCGTGAAGCTGAAGATTGCCGCTGCCGACGCCCAGGGAAAGCCTGCGAAAGCGGAGCTTTCTCTCTCGGCCGTCGACGCATCGCTGTACGCGGTTCGCCCGGACCCAACGCCCGGCCTCGCGGATTACTTCTTCCAGCGTCCCCTGTCCACGGACTCGGCGCTGACTCGCGCCTCCTGCACTTTCAACTACACGGCCCAGGCGAGACAGACGGCGATTCAGGTAAAAGAGGCACAGGACCTGACCTCTCGTCTCCGGCGTCCTCCAGTAGCCTCGCCGGCCGGCGGAGGTAAACCTGGTGCGTTTGCGGAGGTTCCTCTGGATCATTGGGCCTACCAAACCCTCAGCCGTCTTGCGGACAACGGGGTGCTTGAAGGATTTCCTGACGGCTCCTTCCGGGGAGAGCAGGCGATGACACGCTACGAAATAGCTGTGGCGACCAAGAGGGCCTTGGAGAGGGGCCAGAAGCTCGACCAGGGAGAGACACGCGATATGCTGGAGTCATTGGGGAGGGAGTTCAGTGCCGAACTGGCGGGGATTGACAAGAGGGAAAAATCAACAGCGGCTTTCGAGGGTGGCGGCCCCAGTGGTCAAGCAGGATTCGGAGGTTCAGCAGGAGCCACGGGAGCCCTCCAAGTCAGAAACGATGCCGATGGTAGCAAGCAGGCACCGCTTTCGCCGGCACTCCCGGTGACAGGGAAACTATCCAGGAAGGAAAGCGGTGCTTCGGGGGAGCCGCCTCCTCTCCGAGAGTTCTTCGCCGAGACGGCCTTCTGGAAGGCGGACATCGTCACTGACGCGAGCGGCGGGGCGGCGGTGTCCTTCAAGCTGCCGGACACGATCACTGAGTGGCGGCTCACGGCAAGAGGCGTGACGGTGGAGACGTTGGCAGGCGACACGGTCGCGACTGTTGCGACTCACAAGGACTTCGTCGCAGAGCTGAGACTGCCGGAGGTATTCCAGCAAGGCGACACGATGCAGGTGACGGTCGCAGCTCACAATAACACCGACAAGCCGGTAAAGGCCGGTGTCAGCCTGTTCCTCGCGGTGGAAGGAGGCAAAGGAGAGGCTCGTAGAAAGACAGTCGAGTTGGCGCCGCACTCTGTGTCCGAAATCGCCTTTCCTTTTGCAGTTCCTCAAGGACAGAAAGTGACCACCGAGGTCCGTCTGATGCGGGGCGACGAAACGCTTGACGCCGTGTCGGAGTCCACGTCGATTCGCCCCTGGGGTGTGGAGTACGTGGACAGCGCGGGAGGCGCTGCTTCGGCCGACGCCCACGCGGAGCTTAAGCTGCCGGACCATAAGTATTCATCGAAGCGCATGACCATCACCCTCGGCCCTTCGGTGATAGGCTCCCTGATCGAAGCCTCGGAATCAGCGCCGGTCTTTCGCGGTTGCGATCTCGTGGCAGACGTGTCGATCCGAGGGAAGGAGCTGACGGCGTTGATCGAATACCTGCGATCGGTGAAACGCGGCGAAACCCCGGAGTACCAGAGGCTGTCCTCGCGCCTTGAGTCGGAGATTGCGAGGCTGTCGGCAACTCAACAAGAAGATGGCGGCTGGTCCTGGGCCAGTTTCGAGGGCGACGCCGATCCCTATGTTACCGCGGAGGCAGTCACGACGCTGGTGGAGGCGCGGAAGCTGGGCTTTGACGTGGCACCCGAGAAGCTCTCGCAAGGTTTGAAGTACCTGCAGAGCGCGTTCCACCGCGCCGAGGAGTCCGACAATGAGAAGAAGGCGGCGCTCCTGTATGCTCAGGCTCGTGGAGGCGAAGCAGACTTCGGTTCGGTCAACCGTCTCTTCCGACTGCGAAACTCACTGGACACCCGCGCGGTTGCGCTCGTGATGCTGGCGCTGTGCGAGATGGACCGCGCCTCGATGGCCGCGGAATTGCTCCCGCTGTTGAAGGAGCGATCCGTCAAGGAGGATTCCGGCATCCACTTTGCTGAGGTCAAGGAGACCCTTCGATGGGGCGGCGACTCCGTTGAGACCTCCGCAATGGTGTTGCTGGCTCTGGTCCGCTCTGATCCCAGGTCCGAGTTGATTCCCGATCTCTCCCGGTGGCTATGGTCACAAAAGCGAGGCCAGACCTGGACCTCTCCGACGGCGAACACGGCTGCGATCCAGGCTCTCGCCGCCTGCTCGCAGTCGGTTCCCGCTGTTTCCGAGACCTTTGCCGTGACGGTGCGAGTCAACGGCAGAGAGATCAAGAAGGTGGAATCGACCGACCCGGTTGCCTCGATGGGGATCGTGGTGCCAACCGAGCTTCTGAAAGACGAGAAGGTGCGTGTCGACCTCGGCTTTGCAGGGAAAGGGCAATACACCTACTCCTGCCTGCTTACAGGATTCTCTGAAGAGGCTCCCAAAGGAGGCGAAGACTTCACCGTGTCCCGCGAGTTCACCCATCCTCCCCTGACCTTCAACGGCAAGCGACTGCCCAGCGGTTTCAGCACTGTTGAGACCGACGAGCCGTGGACCAATCCTGCGAAGGAGGTCACAACAGCTCGCTCCGTGCTCGTTGGTGGCTCGTGGCAGGCGACAGAAACCTTCCGTCCCGGCGCGTATGTCGTGGTGCGCGATCCTTTGCCGGTTGGTTGCCGCGTTGTCGAAGGAACCATCCAGGGGTCGTTCGAACGCTTCGAGAAGCAACCCGGCGCGCTGCTGTTCTTCTATCGCGCGGAAAATGCTCCCTGGTCGAGCGGAAGCTACGGCTATGAGCTTGTCGGCACCCTGCCTGGCAGCTACCGGGCACTTCCGGCCCACGTCTGGTCGTACTACCAGCCTGACCACTACGCCTTCAGCGAAGTGTCCCCTCTTTCCGTACTCCCGCGAGGACAGGAGACCACTGACAAGTACCGCGTGACACCTGACGAGTTGTACCACCTCGGGAAAGCTCTGTACGAGGCAAAGCGTTTTGAGGAAGCCGACCAGCGACTCTCCGAGTTCTACGACGGCTTCAAAGTCCATGAAGGAGCCGCCAAGGAAACTCCCAGAATGCTCTTCGACATCGCGGTGAAGAAGAACGATGCGAAACGAGTGGTCCGCATGTTTGAGATTCTGCGGGAGCGTTTCCCGGAGTACGTGGTTCCGTTCTCCGACATCGTGAAAGTCGCGAAGGCGTACCGCGAAGTCGGGGAACCGGAACGACAGGTGCAAGTGTGTCGAGCAGTGGCTGAATCGAGTTTCGATACCGAGTCGCGCATCGCCGGGGTGCTCAATGAGCAAGGCGAGTTCGAGGGTTCGGTCAGCTTCATGCGCGATCTGGCGCTCGCCTATCCTGACCTGGCATCGACGGAGCGTTCGCTGTACGCGCTGTCACAATTCCTCTACGGCAAGGCGACCAAACCGGACGAAGCGATGAAGAAGGCGGGACTGAGCAGGGAAAAGCTCATCGAGCGCGCCATCAACCAAGTGCGGCAGTTTCTGGTCCTCTACGCGTCAAATCCCCTCGTGGATGAGGCGACCTTCTCCATGCTGAATGCCTATGTGGACCTGGAGCAGTTCGACAAGGCCTCCACCCTCGCGGCCGCGGCGCAGAAACTGTATCCGAAGAGCGCATACCTGGACGATTACCAATATCTCCGGGCCTATGCAAGCTTCTTGGGACAACGGTTTGATGAGGCCCTTGAGTTGCTCCAGGACCTCACCTCCAAGGATTACCCACGCGCCGACGGTTCGCTCGCACCCAGCGACTACAAGACCCTCGCGCTCTACATCTCCGCTCAGGTATTCCACTCACGGGGTAAGTCGGGCGAGGCTGTGAAGTACTACTCCCAGGTCAAGGATAAGTTCACCGACGCTCGATCCTCCATTGACTACTTCCAGCATTCCGGCTTGAAGGTACCCGAGGTTACCCTCATTTCAGCAAAGGATCCGGCGGAGGTGAAGCTGACCTACCGCAACCTGAAGCAAGCAAAGGTGACACTGTTCCGCGTGGACCTGTTGAAGTTCTACCAGGCCCACCGCAGCCTCGCCAACATCTCCCGGATGAACCTCGCGGGAATCAAGCCCACCTTCGAACAAGACCTCACGTTGGAGGGAGGCGCGGACTTGCAGGACAAGGAGTTGTCCGTGAAACTCCCGCTGGACAACCTGGGAGCGTACTTCGTGGTGGCCACGGCGACCGCGGGCGCCGACAACTCCACCGCCGCGGTAGCCTCCGGCATTGTTCTGAGGACCGATCTCAAGGTTGAGGTCCAGGAGGAAGCCGCCAGTGGTCAGGTGCGGGTCAACGTCCTGAACACCGCCACTGGACAATACGTGCCGAAGGCTGAAGTGTGGGTCATCGGGTCAGACACTCCCGAATTCCGCAAAGGGCAGAGCGACCTGCGGGGTGTGATGGTAGCGGAAGATATCCGCGGTCGAGCAACGGTCATCGCGGCAAAATCCATCGACTCCGAGGCAGGCAAGCGGTACGCGTTCTTCCGAGGCGAGGCAGTGTTGCAGCCTGACCGGTCCGCCTCGGAACAAGCTCAACGGCAGCAAGCGGCGGCGAAGAAAGGACTCGACTTCAAAGACGAAGCCACACGCAACCTCAGGGAGATGAACACAGCGAATCAGGCCATGCGGTCGGGTGAGTTCGAGCAGCAGCTCAAAGGCGGCGTGTCCGGGGGCTTTGGAGGCGTTCAGGTTCAGAAAGCGTATTGATGCAGGAACTCTTCAGCCACCAGTGATGGAGAAAGGACGGTTACGCCAACCGCTACTCATCACAGGACGGATTGTCGAGCAATGTCCCTGAAATCCCGTCGGTGTGCATTTTCTATTCTGATGTCGCAAACCTCGTAGCCACGGGTAGGGAACGGTCGCCGTGCCGTTCCTGTCTCGGCAGGAACGAAACCTATCGCCCGGCAGGAACGGCACGGCGACCGTTCCCTACATTAGCCAAACCTCATTTTGGGAAATGCACACAATGGCAAGTCTTGGCTTGACACCTTCCCGCCATAGTTCTATGATGCCTGCCACTGGTCAAGGCGTGGAATACCTTGCCAGGGACTTGCACAAGGGTAAGTCGTCATGGGTCACGAAGTCGAAAGGCACAATCGAACAACCTCCCGGGTTGTTGGCGGGGGGAGTTTGGTTGTGCCTTTTTTGCTTCTCGAGGACAGCCACTTTGCAGTTCTACTTGGCAACGAAGACCCGAACATCAGAAGGAAACGCGGGTGTAGTGGTTGGAATTCGAGATCGACCACATTGAGGAGAACCTGGTGAAGGAGGGTCTTCCGATGAGCAAAGTAACGTGCAAATCGTGTGGAGCGGAAATCTACGAGACTGAGTTGGTGTGTCCGAAGTGCGGCACGATGCTGAAAGGGAGCGGGTCCGAACTAAGGCTGGTGCAGGAGAAAAAACTGGCTGAGGAGGAGTCGGCAAGACTAAGGGCAGAGTTGTCAAAGAAAGAAGAAGAGGTGAGGAAACTCAGAGAGGTTCCTCCGCCGGTAACGCCCGCAACTGCGCCGCCAGTTCAACCTACGGCCGCGATTTCTCAGACTCCGCAGATTGACTACGTTGTCTCTTCCAACGTGGGGTGGATGCTTGGATTGTTCAGTTTCCTCGCGCCCGTTCTCGGGATCCTGATCGCAGCTATGTTCCTGTCGCGGGGGACACGTTCCGGCCACGAGACCGGGGAGAATTGCCTCACTTCGCCGTCCTGGGGCTGATTGCCTGGGCTTTCGTCCTTTGGGGATTGCCAGCCTTAGGCTTGTCGTGGACGCGCTGACAAACAACTCAAGCGGCTAACCCAATGAGAACGCCAAACGATAGGAGTGTCGTCCGGTGGAGAAAGTGTCCTCCAAAGCGTGTGGATTAGGAATCTGTCCATCGGAATCGACCTGACCACGTTGCGGTGTAACGAGTCCAATGCAGACCAATGATCCATTCAAGAAGGGCATATACGATCTCCGTGAAGAGTTCCGAATGGTTCGGCTCGACACGGTGATTCCCCTGTCGTCCTGGTTGAAAAGCCGCCCCTGGAACACAGCCTGGGTGCGATGGTTTCTCCTATACGCTTTACTCCCTTTGTTCCTGTCTCGCCTATTCGGAGCCCGTGATCTCAGCCAGGTGACATGGGCTTTCGGTATCTACTTCTCCTTTACATGGCTGATGGTTTTGCGTTTCTTTATGCGACCAGAAAACGTAGACCTCCGCGTTCTGGTCAAGATCGGACTTTTCACGGCGCTCTTCGGTGGACTCCTCGTGTTGGTATTGGATAAGACCTTTCTCCGGGGTTTCGTGTCTTTATCCGACTCGGGAATTCTGCCGGTCAATTGGATTGGGAATGTCTTTGGCGTTGGCTTGGTCGAAGAGGCCGTGAAAGCTCTGCCCCTGTATATCTTCGCCTTTTTGCCAAAGCTCCTCTATTCTCCGATCAGCTTCTCTTTTCTGGGAGTTCTAAGCGGTTTGGTTTTCGGAGTTGCCGAAGGCCCGGCCTATTCCATGTTCTATGAGGCAGCTCTGGAAGGGGGAGATCAGGTCACGGCACAACTGCTGCGCCTCATAAGTCTGCCCTTGCTTCATGCCTGTTTCGGTGGAATAGTGGGCTACTTCATGGGTTTGGCAGCATCCCACAAACGGGGTTCTCATGCTTTGTTGGCCTTGGGATTAGGGCTGTCGGCAATACTCCACGGAACCTACAACACTTTCTCCGGTGGCTGGATTGGTTTTGGAGTGGCAATTTTGACGCTCCTGGTATTCGTGTCCTATGTCATCACCGGCGAGGAGATTGCAGAGCGTTTGAAGGGCGAAGAAGTTACTGCTTGAGGTAGTGCGGACAGTGGTAAAGAGACTCTGTATGGCTCAAGAGAAGAAGGAGGACAAGACCTGTGGCAACATGCAAGAAATGCGGTCACTCTGTCTACATGCTGGCGAGTTGCCCGCGATGCAGAAGTAAAGAACTTCACTTGTCTAACACTGAGGCCACGCAGGTTCTGACCTTCGGTGGCGTGGGGCTGCTTGTCGTGTTCCTTCTCCTGTACGGAAGTTGCTCGCGAATGTGGCGAGAAGCAGGTGACTCGGCTCGAGCAGGACCTACAAAAACCGGTGCATACTTCTGGAGTCAGGAGTACGTAAAGGCGGCTTTGAAGGCGCCATCGACGGCGAAGTTTCCGTGGTATAGCGATTCATTTGTCAGCGACTTGGGTGGAGGAAGATTCGAGGTCCGGGCATACGTGGACGCGCAAAACGCTTTCGGAGCCATGTTGCGAAGCAATTACACGTGTGTTGTAAGTTCCACTACCGGGGATCACTGGACTTTAGAGAGCATTGATATTCAATAGCTGTTAGAAACGAAAGCATCAGGGAGATTGGATGATGAGCAATCATGGCGAGCGGGGAGAGAAGGCAGTAAGTGATTATCGGGAGTTTGTTCGAGGGGCTCCGAAGCACAGTGGATATAAGGCGTCGAGGGAAATGGAAGACTACATTCGACTGACTCGCAGTTTCGCTTGTGATGAATCGGAGGACATTGAGTGGAAAGCCATTGAATGTCTATCGGGAACGTGTCGGCGGCATTGCCGAGTAAAGTGCCCACCGTGGCACTGTTCCTGCCAAGAAGAGCCGTGCTTCTCGGGTGATTTTTCCCCCAGCAGAGTAATATACCTGTGTAGAGACATGGATGATTCGAGATGGTTGGAGTACGGAGCGTTCCACGAGTCGTCTCACTTCTTTCAGCACAAGAACTACCTGGACTTCGATGGTAGATGCTTCGAAAGAATAGGGAACTTCAAGAGCTTCCGCCAGACTTTGTGGGACTTGGCGGTGGACAGAATACTACTCCAGTTCCCCTCGGAGTGGGTTGCTGGAGGTGAAGTGATGGTTTCACACAACCCCAACCCGGTACCCGATTTCATCCGAGGCAAAGTGTGTGAAGTCAGGAAGCACTACTACGAACGTCCGAATCCCGACAAGGTTACCGATTTTGACTACTTCTTTCATTTCTTGCTCTGGTACTCTGTAAATGTTGCACTGAAGGGTTTGTGTGACTACAACCCTCCTCAGGACCAATGGACATTTGCGACGGAGGCTTTGCAGTCGTGGCACGCACGTGATGCAATAGACCGTGAAAGCTATTCCGAGCTGTGCGATGCACTGCTGAAGGGATTCTACGTACTTCGGGGCGATTGCACTTCGTAGGTACAACTTCGGTTTTGCTCATAACGCGAATCTCGTGTTGCTCGCGTCAATTGAGTGTGCTATAGTTCCCGTGCGTATTCCCGGCTCCCTCAGCGGGACTGCGGCGTTGGGTTGGACGCGTAAAGCAGTAACCTTGAGTCGTACTACTCCGTTTCAAGGAGTTCGGGATGCTGTCGGAGCTTTACCCACGTTCTCCGTCTTATTCTCAGCCAGGGGCTGATCCAGTTCCAGGTGCCCGTTTTACCCCTGTTCCCCACCTGCCGAGGCCCCGGTCGGGTCAGCGCCGCTCATTGCTGTCTCCAGCAGACACGTCGAATTCATACTTTCTTTGTCCGAATCGCCTTCATCCCACTCTGAGTTCACGTTCCCGACCGAAAAAGCCGGTTTCCGGGGGTCCGGTGGAACTGCACTGCCACGCCGGTTGGTTTCACGGCCGGTCCGGTTGGCCTCACGGCCCTTCCGGTTGGGTTCACGGTCGCTCCGGCGCGCTAAACGGCCCTTCCGGTTCGCTTCGCGGTCGGTCCGGTTGGCTTATCGGCCACCCCGGTTCGCTTCACGGCTACTCCGGTTGGCTTAACCTTTCCTCAGGTTGCCATCACCCTCACTCCGGTTGGCTTAACGGCTACTCCGGTTGGGTTCACGGCCCTTCCGGCGCGCTTAACGGTCGCCCCGGATGGCCTACCGGTCGTCTGCGTCTGAAAGTCCCGTTAAAATCACAAAGGAGGAGACAAACATGCCAGACAGGATTTCCAAAGACCTCGTGAGAGGAGTCGTAAGCGTTGGCGTACTGGGGAAAATCGGGCCCGTAGCCGATTACTCACCCGAGAGACAAACGGCCTTGCAGCAGATGATTGCCAAGGTTCGGGGGAAGCAGGCGGTTTCCAACAGCACGGAATCGGCGAAGTCAATCAAGCGCGCCGACAATCGCAAGTTGTACCGCGAGCTATGGGTAAAGCTGATCAACTTCTATGCGGTGGCGCTGGTCACGGCGCCGGAGAGCGCCCAAGCGGCGTTGAAGAATATCGACACCAGCCTCGATTTCTCCGACGACAATTGCCTGGTGCGAGCACAGCAGACGTTGGGGGCGTTGACCCACATCCCTGAGGACTATTCGGCCTCCGGGATGACGAAGGCTGCCCTGGAAGCTGCGATCACGGCAGCGTTTGCCGACGACGCGGAAGAACAGTCCCTGATCTCCGCCGATGCTATCGCGGACGGCGAGTTGAAGGTGGCCGACCAGGAGCTGCACGCGGAACTCGTGGACCTCTTGAAGATCCTTCAGGCCAACATCCCGGACGGCGACCCGCGACGGGAAGCCGTGGACAACATCCCCCGCGCAGCAGCGGCCGCGGCAGCCACCGCCACGACTCCCACCACGCCCACCACCCCCAGCCTGCCGACGGATTTGCCGGGAGGGACGAGCGGGTAGAGATTGGTGACGAATGGTTACGGGCGAGGCTATCGGCTCACCGGATAACCTCGCCGTGGCGGGATGGAAGCAGGAGGGCGAGGCGGGATTGGCATAATCCGCGCCTCTGGATACTGCGGGAAGGTATATCACCGCGAATTTCCGCGGATGGGACAGAATTCGGGATAAATAACGCTGTTGTGGAGAAACTCATGGACATAAAGACATCACTATTGCAGCAGCTTGATGAATTGATATCTTGCGGGGATAAGCTATTAGCGACGTACATAAATGAAGTGGAAGCATATTATTCCAATGCCCCGGAGAGTGACTTCCGTGCGTATGCGACATCGGCAGTTTCCGCCATCGCTCGAATTGCCGGCAAAGAAAGCGAGTATTATCGGAGCATTCTCCACGACCAGATGAAAAATTCGCTCGCCGCGCCATTTCCAGGGACCCGCCCAACGGTTTTCTCCTCCATTCATGGCTCGGTGAGCGCTCTCCGCGATGCTGTTGACAAAGATTTGCTACTGACCTTGCGGACTCAGATTAGCGCCAGCATCCATGATGATTTCTTGGAGCAAGCCAGGGACCTCCTTACGGCGAATTACCATGTGGCAGCAATGGTACTCATTGGTGGGGTGCTCGAAGATCACCTAAGAATGCTGGCGCGGAATCGAGTCCTACCTATTTCCGGCACTGGCTCGATCAGCAAATACAATGATGTACTCAAGGATACCGTGTATATCCAAACGGTTTGGCGACGGATTCAGTCGCTGGGCGATTTGCGCAATGACGCCGCGCACGGCAACGGAGGAAATGTGCGGCCAGACGATGTTCAGGATGCTTTAAGTTTTACAGAACGAATTATTGCCGACTACCCTCAGTAAGTAGTGACCATCAGACAATACGTCGCGGCCAACTAGGGATTGACGGATGCTGAAAGCGATCGGAAGTCCCCGGCAGGTTAGCGGCATCCTATGACCAGAGAAGATTACGCCCGCCTGTGTTCAAGTTGCTTAGAGCTAAAATATCCATCATTTGGTTGAAGGCACTCATCTCGATAGCTGCAGTCGGCGTGATTGTAGTTCGAATATGCTTTCCGGATGTCAAGCTTGACGCGATCGCGCTTGGTCTTATCATCCTCGCGATCCTGCCATGGTTTTCGGAATTGATTGAGAGTGCCAAATTCCCAGGAGGGTGGGAGGTGAAATTTCGAGACCTACAGGAGGCTGCAGCAAGTGTTACTGCCGGGACGCCGCCCTTGGCACAGACCTCTGGCGAATCTGAGCGTCCAAGTTTTGTAGTAGTAGCGGAGCACGATCCCAATCTTGCGCTTGTCGCGCTTCGAATAGAGATAGAGAAAAGACTCAGGGAGTATGCCCGACGGAATGATTTCGGTGATCGTCTTCCCGTGAGCCATTTGATTGGAGAGCTTGCTGCGCGACAGGCGCTTCCTCCTCAGACTGTTGCAGGACTTAGGCAATTGATATCCGCAGGCAATTCAGCCGCTCATGGTGCCCGTGTTCAAGATGACGTTGCCGACTGGGCTTTAGGAGCGGGACCTCAAATCCTAGCTGCAATGGATCAACAGCTTCAGTAAGGTCGAACAAGCGGGCGAAGAGGTTGGACGGGAGAACAATATGCCCCGACATGCTGATCCCGGTTCACCGGGATTGAATTGGGACAGCCAGACCGCTTTAGCGTCTGGAACACGGAGGGTGACAACATACATGTAACAGCCCCTTCAGAGGGCTTGCGGTAGGTGGCTAAAGCCCATGGAGAACCCCCGTAAACGGGGCTACGGGATATGTGTTGCGCGGCACCGTTACCCCGGCGGTGAACCGACCGGGCTGCTTCAAACCAAGCCCTCCGGGCTAACATCCGAACACCCACACCCCCACACAGGAGTATTGCCATGCCCACCAGCAAAACGATCACCTACCCCGACGATCTGTTCTTTCCCGCGGCGTTGCGGGCGGTGGAGATGGCGCGACGATTCCGTGAGGTGTAAAGTCGTTGACGCAACGCTCGGGCGGGAGTAGACTGCCGTGCAGCTACATGGCGCGCGAAAGACACGGTCAGGAAGCAGAGACTGAAGTTGCCCGCACCGAAGGATTGAGTGGAAACGGAAGGCGTAACCTTATGAATATCGAGATTGAACGTGAGGAAGATGGTCGGTGGATAGCCGAAGTGCTCGACTTACCTGGCGTGATGGCCTACGGAAGGACTCAGGAGGAAGCCGTTTCCAAAGCTGAAGCCCTGGCCTTGCGAGTGCTGGCAGACCGGCTGGACAACGGTGAGGAAATCCCGGAGCTCCGCGAAGTCTTCGCGGTGCCAGCATGAGTCGATGGCCCTCTACAAAAGCACGATTGGTCCTGGCCGCTCTGTTACGGATCGGCTGGAGAATCAGGCGCGAATCGGGCACATCACACCGCGTCCTGTCTCGTTCTGGCTGGCCCGATTATGTGTTTGCGTTTCATGATCAAGAGGAAATCGGCCCTCGCATGCTGGCCCGCATCGGTAACAAAACAGGCCTCAGACCCAGCGATCTGTGAAAAACCGCCTGACAATCGGCTGCCACTGACCGCCACACACCGCGAATCTTGTAGTGAGGATTTCAATCCTTCATATCCCAGGGCGTGAGATGCGCCCGAAGAGCGAATGAATTCGCTACTACAAGAGTTGTGAAAGGAGCCCCATCATGCCCACCAGCAAAACCATCACCTACCCCGACGCTCTATTCTTTCCCGCGGCGTTGCGGGCGGTGGAGACCGCGACTTCGTCCGTCCAAGCTATGAGTTTTCTCTTCAAGACGAGCTATGTGGGAGAGACGCGCTCGAAGCAGTTTCGCGAGGCGCTCAAGGCGGCCGCGGCGCGAGGGGTCAAGGTGCTGGTGGTGCTCAACTACTCCCGCTTCGAGTCGGACGTGGCCGCGGAGAACTGGGTGACCGCGCAGGACCTCGCCGCGGCGGGCTGCCATGTCAAATTAGGTCCCCGCAATAAGACGCTGCACACGAAGCTGCTCATCGTGGACCTGGTACACGTGTTCATCGGCAGTCACAACCTGACACGGGGCGCTCTTTCGTTCAACTACGAACTGACGGTCTACAGCAACACGCTGGAAATGGCGAGGCGGGCCAGCGACTACTTCAACTACGTCTGGTATGCCTCCACCTACTTCGCCAATACCCCTCCTCCCGACCCGACTTACACGCCGGTGACGATTCGGCTGGAGAGTTGGACCACGGTCGGCGAGGCGATTGAGGTGACTTTCACCGTCAACCATACGACGGGGATCGACGCCTTCGCCGCGGTGTCGGATGACGAGTTGCACCTGCAAGGCGCGACCATGGGGGCGACGGTGACGCCGGAGACGCGTGTGGCGCGGATCACGCCCCTGGTCGAAGCAGGACAGATGGTTCACGTCGCGGTCCGGGCATACACCCAGGGAACGGTGGAGGCGGAAAGTAACATCGCGTCGCTGGTGTACCAACCTGCGGAAACTCCCGGAGGCGACGGCGAAGGCGGGGGCGGCGGCGGCGGTGATACGCCACCGGAGCCGCTGACCGCGCCGACGCTGACGACGGTCGTGCCCGCGTCACCCACGGAAGTCACGGCGAGTTGGCAGTTTGTCGGACATGCGAACTTCCTCCGGTTCGAGATTCAGCGGCGTGACATCGCTCTGATATGGGTGACCTTAGGCGTGGTGATGGATGCAAACGCGCGGGAATGGACCGGCGAAGCCGTCGGCACGATCCAGGATACGCCGTTCCGCGTCGTAGTCTTCACCACCACCGAATCGGCGACGAGTAACGTCGTCGCGCTGACGGGTTCGATGCCGGTGGCAGCGCCGGTGCTTGACAGCGTCCAGCAGTCCGGCGCGACGACGGTTACGGCGGTGTGGACATTCAACACCCCCGTCGACTTCCATCGCTTCGAAGTGCAGCAACGAACGAACGGTACTTGGCAGGTCGTGGCCACGATCATGGACGGAACAACGCGCAGTTGGGACGGAACGCCAAGTCTCATGGACGCAACGCACCCGATCCGTCTCGTGGCATTCAACATGACGGAGCAATCGGCGGCAAGCAATGAGATAGCGATCACGCTGCTTTCCGCCATCGCAGCGCCGGTGCTCACGACGCTGTATCGCGTGGGAGCGATGGGGTTGCACGTGGACTGGACGGTGACGACACCGGCGAGCTTCGCCCGGTTCGAGCTTCAGCAACGGCAAACCGATGGCGTGACGTGGACGGCGTTTGCGACGATCACCAGCCCGACGACCCGTACCTGGGAAGTGGACTTCGTTCCATTCCGAGACGGAACCCACCCGGTGCGCGTGGTCGTGTTCGACACCTACGGTCAAAGCGCGGCGAGCAACGAAGTGTCAATCGGCGGCCCCGATGCGCCGACCATCGAATCGGTGGCGACGGCTTCGGGGACGACGGTAACAATGCAGTGGACGTGGAGCGGCGTGGACTTCCAGAGCTACATCGTGCAACAGCAAGAC
>JACQGJ010000225.1 GCA_016199605.1 Armatimonadota bacterium
AGGAAGTAGAGGAAGAGCAGGCGTTCGAGAAGGAGTTGCGCGCGGCTGTAGGCTTCCGCCGAAGCGAGACGCTGCACGGTCAGGAGGTCGGACTGGATCAGTTCCAGGGCTTTGTCGAATCGCTTGAAGAACTCGCGGGTGAGCGGCTCTTTGTCGAAAGCCTTTGCCCACGTTCTCGTCCATGCTTCGGCGTCTGCGCCCTCATCTTCGGGCCACTCGAGCGCAGGCAGATTGTGCTCGCACAACGTCCGCACATACCTGTCGCCCTGCTTCCACCCAAAGGTCGCAAGCCGCGCGGTGGACACCTTCTCGCCGCGGAAATGGGCGAAGGAGAATTGCTGGTAGTCGGCAGTGGCGCAGACGAAAAGGAGGTTGTCGTGCTTCCATGCGGGAAGGCTTGAGTCCCGACGGCGGCTGGGCACGAGACCACGCAGGACTTGGCGCAGGGCGGTGCGGTAGACGTGGCCATCCGTGAACTGAACGAGGAAGATTCCCCAGGGCTGATTCTCCTGCACGGGTCGGAGTTGCTTTACCGTCCCGTGTTGCAGCCGGGTGGCGTGAGCGCCGTGGACACGAAGCTCGTTGGCCGACCACTCGAAGGTCGCGTCCTCCAGCGCCGCGTCGTCGGGCAACGGCCAGCGCAACTGCTCCCGCAGCAAGGTGAGCAGGGAATCGAAATCGTGAACGGCGCGGACAGCCTGCTCAAGAGACAAGTTCGCCACCTCCATTGAAAATGATTCCACGGTTCTTTCCAGCGACGGAGGGTGCTTCTTGTGGCTCCATCCCGTCCTCCTCGTCGAGTGTGCGCCACGCTTCCTCGTCGAGGGCGTGGAATTCGCGCTCAACCTCCAGGGACACATCCGCCATGTCCCGGCAGCCTTCAATGACGTCCCGGCGAAGTTGGTCTCGTTCGTGTTGGGTCATTTCCTGTTTCGGCAATTCCGAGTTCATCGATGGCTCCCCTAACTCACTTCCATCCAACACACCAACTGCTCCTTTGCGCCCATCGGGGCCTGCAAGTCGCGGAGACGAGGAGCGATGCAGCGACTACGCAGGGCTTCACGCCATTCTTTGAGTTGGTCTCCGGAGGCCGTGGTTACGCGGGGAGTGTCAGGCAGGCACTGAATTGTCTCGTGGATTTCCTCCAGGCCCTCAGCGACACGACCGTCGTGAGCAATGAAGCGCCACACCACTTCGCCGGGCACACCTTCCTTGATCGTGGGCAGGCGATAGCAACAGAAGAGTCCTCGGGGTGGTTTCTTGTTCTTCTTGCCTGAGAAGAGGCGACGCGGCATTCGCTGAAGCTGCGAGTATAACTCGGGATGCTCCCGTTCAATCGCTTCGAGAGCCAGCAGCATGCGCTCTTCTGCCGAGTGAGCTTGTTCGTATTGATGGTTGAAGTTGCGAAGAGCTTCGACAGGATCGTCCGGACGCAGCAGCGGCGCCTCCAGACCGAGGGTTTTGTTGATGCGAAGAACCTTCCCGCTGACCCTTTCGAAGAGTCCGAGAAGGTCGTCGAGTTCCTGGGGAGGCAGGAAGTTGTAGAAATGAACCCGGAGAGAGTCCGGGTCCCTTCCGAGAAGGGCTTCCTTCGCCAGATCCAGGCGGCGATCCACACGACCGATGCGCTGCATCAGCCGCACGGGATTCCAATGTATGTCGTAGTTGATGAGCCGGGCGGAGTCTTGGAGGTTGAGACCCTCGGAGAGCACATCGGTGCTGACCAGCACACGAATTGGATCGGCCTGGTATTGCTGCCGGTCACTTTCGTCACAATTGTAGACCGGAGCAAAACGCTTGATGATGCGCTCGCGAGCGTCCCCTTTGTTGTGACGACCGCTGTCCAATTGCTCGATGCCTTCGACGCCGAGCCTTTCCCGAAGCTGTCGAAAGAGATAGCGAGCCGTATCCTTGAACTCCGTGAAGAGCACGATCTTCCGTCCGAAGAGAAGAGGGTCCTCGGCAAGTTTGCCCAGGAGCTTCTGCAGTTTGTCGTCTTTGTCGGGAGACAGGTTCGAGTAGACACCTTTTAGAAGCTCAGCAAGAAGGTCCATATCTTCGACCAGCTCGCCGACCATTGTCTCCACGTCGAATTCCTTCACGTCCCAGGCGGGCACGTCCGGCGGATCGTTTTCCTCTTCATCGTTATCCGGATCGTCGGCATCGCGTGTTCGTTCCTCGACCTTGTTCAAGAGATCACTCCACAGGGATGCGTGGTCTGCTTCCCACTTCTGCCACCCTGGAGCATAGTTCGCTTCCAGAACCAACTTCATCTTGAGGAGCAACCGCTCCATGCTCCCCTCAAACGCCTGATAGGAGCTTTCCAGTTGTTTCAGCAGACTGGTGCGGATGAGACCGATGACCTGGAGTTCCTTACGGTTCTGATTCGGGTCTTTCGGAGCGAGTCGGAATCGTTCCGGGTTGTAGACTGACAGGCGAAGCGCCGGCTCGAACTTCTCCTCCTTGCCCTTGTCTTTCATCTTGGGTTTGCCGAAGGCGAAGGAGATGGTGTCGTAGATTCCCTCATAGACCTCCTTCAAGGAGTATTCAACGACGTGGGGCGGATCCCGTTGAGGGAAGACAGGCGCGCCGACGAGGCCTTGCTCCGAGTCGGCTACGTAGGAACGACTTCGCTGAATGACCACGTGCTTGAGGAACTCGTCGCTCCGAATCAGGTCGCGCTTCTGCGCAAGGTCCGCCGCTTCGTCCAGACCGAGGAGAGTCATCTGCGACGCGTCGCCTTCGGCGCCCGCCTGGAAGCCTTTTTCCAGATCAGTGAAGTAGCGACGGAGGTTGTGGATTCGGATGGAGGCAAAGTGGGCTTGACGGTCCTGAACGAACAGGTTCAGCAGATTGTACAGATCAAGGAGGCTGTTGTTGATCGGCGTCGCTGTCAGCATATAGAGTTTCTTCGGACGACCCTTGAGGAGAGAGGA
Organism: Armatimonadota bacterium; assembly: GCA_016199605.1. Classification (GTDB taxonomy): domain Bacteria; phylum Armatimonadota; class Abditibacteriia; order CG2-30-59-28; family CG2-30-59-28; genus JACQGJ01. The sequence goes on from JACQGJ010000225.1 coordinate 2,937, forward strand.
CATCAGTTCGTAGCGATTTGCGGACGAGGTGCGGAAATGGTGAGCTTCGTCGATGACAACCACGTCGGCCACCTCCCGCAACTCCTGCACGGCCTCTCCGAGGGTTTCCGGCCTCCCGAAGTCGGTGTGGTTGTAGACAACCAGCGATTGCTCGAACACCCGGCGGCGGTGCGTGGCGAGATACCGACGCAGGTTGCTTTCCCAGACACTCTCTCGCGTCGATTTGGGGACGACCACAACCACCTTGTGGCCGAGGTGCAGATGTCTCTCTATCAACATCAGACCGATAAAAGTTTTCCCCAACCCGACTCCGTCAGAGATGAGCGCGCCGCCCCAGCGCTCAGCGATTGCGAGGGCCTGATGATAGCCGTCACGCTGGTACTTACTCAGGATCTTGTAGATGACCGATTGATTCCGCTCCCACGCGTCGGCGCTTATCTCGCGGCCGCTCAGATAGGCGTGCAGGGCGCGAGCATAGACTTCGAAGGGACTATATAGGCGAAGGTGTGGCTCCAACACGCTCAAGAGGTCGGCCTGCACCTCCTCCGCTTCAGCCCACACACCGTCGTACCATTCCTTCAGAGCGTTGAGTTGTGAGGCGTCGGTAGTAAAGAGGTTGAGTTCGAGATTTCTGGTAAGCCCTGGTTGGGTGAAGTTGCTGGAGCCAATGAGACCGTAGTTGACCGGGGTGGGCGGATGAGTTTCCAGACGGTGTGCTTTCGCATGGAACTTCGCGCGAGTGTAGACTCTTGCCTCAATCCGCTTGGATTGCAGGGCCGCGCGGACAGCCTGCAATCCGGTCAGAGAATCGTCGCGCTCTTTCGCTGCTTCAATGCTCTCATCGCTTTGTTCCCGCAAAGAGCCCACCAGCGCCTGGCGGGTTCGCTTCGTCGTTTCGTCTCCGAGGAGGATGCGGATCTTCTCAAGCGGCTGCCAAAGCCCTTCGAGCAAGTCGAATGCGCCGATCTCGAAGAAGCCTGTGGCGATGTCCCACTTCTTCGAGGAAGGAAGCAGGGCTTTCAACGCGTCGAGCGCAGTCCTGTCAGGGGTGTTGTCGATGAGGGTTGGGAGCTTCTCGGACATCAAGTATTCCTGCCTTCAGTCAACTGGTGCAGCAACTTATCCAATCACGCTGGAATCGTCGCATACAAGGAATGGAAGGAGCCACCCTCTCAAAGAGGAACGTCTTGTGAGCTCATCAATTCGCATGGCTCCCCGTGATCGCGATCACGACCGGGACAGCGGTCTTCTCGCTGACGATATCCATCGTCTTGATGACCTCGTGCGCTTTGCGCGGGCTTTTCCATTCGGTCTGCCAGACTGTGACTTCGTCGGTCACGGGGTTAGGTCCCCGCCAGGCGATCTTCGCTTCGGGTAGAGCGGTGCGGATGTACCAGTCGGCGATTTGTTTCTGGCCTTGAATCGGTATCTCTTCGATTGAGCCGTCGGTGTAGTGCAACACGTAGCGGATCGGCACGTTGCCGCTGCCGTAGGTGGTCAGGTGAAGAAAATGGAGTTTGTCGAATCGAGCGTTAACGAGAATGCCTTCGACCTTTCCCGGGAAGCTTGGGCGCAAGTTTCCGGCGAGGACGAGGCAGGACCTTCCGCCGCTTTTTCCTGGGTCCAGGATGACGAAGGGAACCTCGTTGACGATGAACTCGCCATCCGGCAGGTTGCGGAGGTCGTTGATCCCCTCATCGGTCCAGCCGCCCTTGCCGTCGTTGACCTCTTCGTCGGTGAAGCTGCGATTGACGAACTTCGAGAGGTCTACCGCGCTGAAGCCAGTCCAGTCCTTGGGCGTCGCGCGCTGTAGAGGGGTCCCCAGAACCGGCTTCACGGATTCGAGAGTCTTCTTCACCGTAAGCCGTCCCGCCGACAGAGCCTCCCGGAGCGACTTCGCCGTGCCGGGCGAAGTCAGGAGGTAGACCGGGTCGGTGCTCAGCGTGACTCGTCGCATTGCACTTGCCGCCTTGGAGCCAAGCGGATTGTCGAACAGGTCGCGCACTTCCATCGGTCCTGGCCACTTGAAGGTCAGGTCCGCAGTCTCCCCGCGCTGGAAGTCCGTTCCCCATAGTGTAGCGACCGTTGCATCGCGGCGCCCAAAGATGAACCCTTGTAGAGGCTTGTGATTGGTCACCTCGCAAGTTAGGGTGGCCTTCTCCAACTCCCTCGCGCACGCCGTCCACGACACGGCCATCGCCAAGGGTGTGCCGTCGTAGTCGAAGGGGTGGCTGAAGTTCTCCGGGGAGTAGCTGAACAGGTGGAAGGAGTACTTCACCTTCTCGGCTACGTGGATGATGAGTTGCTTCGCCATGAACGCGGCCTGGTCGCGCGGGTGACCTGGCTTCTCTGTGTCGCCGAAGGTGAAGAAGGCCCGCCGCTCCGGCGTCTGATAGAGCGTAGCGCAGGGCGAGACCGAAGTCTCGCTGTTCCAGAACGGCTTCTCTTTCCCGAAGTCGCGCATGAGGGCACGGAGGTCTTTGATCCATTGACGCACGACGACCTCCGCCCCGGGCGCCATGCGGCCCCAGGGATAGAAGTGCCCTGACACGATGTCCTGATGGTCATAGCAACCTGCCTTCCAGGTTCTGAAGAACCACGAGAAGCTCATGCTCTTGGGCGGGCCGCACATGCCGATGACTTTGGCTTTGGGGTTCGCTCGCTTGATGGCGGCGTAGACCCGTCCGAGGTATTTCGCATAATCCTTCTCTCGACCCCAGTAGGGGTAGTAGGGTTCGTTGTTCACTTCCCAGTGGTCAATACGTCCGGCGAAGTGCTTGACCGTCGGGATAATCCAGCCGTTGATGACAAGATCGCAGTAACCATCGAAGTCGTCCTTGAACAGGCGGGCCGCGCGGTCTTTGACCCAGGCAGGCGGGCCCTCGGAAAAGGTCCCAAACGAGAGCATTCCGTACCTCCGTTCCATATCGCAGGCTCGGTCTGCATCTGCGAAATCGGGTCTCCCTTCTTCGGGAACGATTAGCGACCAGGAAGTGTCGCCCATTGAGCAGTGTCGGCGGTTCCACTTGACCCCCATCGCCCGTGATACATTGCAGAGGTAGTCGGTTCCACTTACTGCGGCGCCGAAAATCGAGTCGGGCGCGGACCCGTGGACTCGAATTCGCGGCAGCACGGTGAAAGAGGTCTCGCGCGTGACAGTCTTCCCGCCTTGTTCGTATTCAACTGCCAGCCGGTAAGCGCGGTTCTCCTTCGGAGCAAAGGTCAGTGTTTTGTTCGCTGATCCCGCCGCCCCAAACTTGAACGGCGCGCGCTGGACCATGCCGCCACTCTCGTTGGTCAAAGTCCATCGCCCGGACACTATTCGTTTGGCGTTATCGGGGGAGAGATACCTCAGGTGAACGCTGACTTTCTCCCCGGAGTTGCACCAGCGACGATTGCGGGAGAGCAGCAGCGTGTAGGGCAAGTCCGTCAGATCGGAAAGATCATGTTCGAGGTTTCCGTAATCAGGAGCGCCCAGGTCAACCAGTGGCTCACTCTTCACCCCCTTGCCGACCACCAGGCGGACCACACCGCGAAACCGGGTCGCATCCCCGACGATGTAGTTGGTCGTCACGAGTCTCCACGCTTTGCGAGGAGTCTTCCGGTGATCTTGCAGCCACCACGTTCCCTTGGCGCTGCCGTACTGGAGCATGAGCGGCTCGTCGGCGACTTGCCCATACGCCGTCCCGAAGCTCGTTCCCTGCTTCGTGAAGAGAGGTTCCGCCAGGTAGAGGCCCAACTCCCACTCCTTCACGTTCCCCGGCGCATCGAGGGAGTAAGCGACGATTGCCTCCCCCTGCTTCAAGGTGACCTGTCGGCGAAAGTAAGCTCCCCCTTGCGTCCCGCGTTCAAGGAGGAACGATTGCCCGTCTTCCCCCGGCGTCACTTTCGACGCTCCCAGCGCTACACCCCAGAAGTAATCACTGAGGACAAGGGAGTGGTCGCCACAACTGATACTCAGTTCGCCGTCGGCCGCCTCCTTCACGGAGAATCCGTGTGCCGCCACCTGCGACCAGGCGGCGTGACTCGCCAAGGAACCTCCGAGATAGACTGCGATCAGCAAAAGAATCATCCATGCGCGGCTGTGCACCACGCGAAATGAAAACGAGTTTTCGCGGGGCACTACACACCGTTCGTCCAGGACCCGTTCGTCCAGGAGTTGCACTCCTGGACGGGCTATGAAACGCGAGTTTGACTCGCCCGTTCCGCGGGAGGGGCAGTTGAACTGCCAACTCATAGTC
>JACQGJ010000226.1 GCA_016199605.1 Armatimonadota bacterium
GCGCGCCCAGAACGAAGCGCTGGCGATCCTGTCGCAGGCGCGCAGTCACAGGGAGTACTGTGATCGGTTGCCGCAGGCGCAACGCGTGGTTGATGACATTCGGGACGAGTTGAAGGATGGCTTGCTCTCCTTCGAGGATGTCGCCATCACCCGCAGCCTCAGCCGGAGTCCGGAGATGTATCGCAAAGCCAACCACACCGCGATCGTCGCTGGAGAGCTTGCAAAACGCGGCGTGCAACTGCGACCCGGTGAGACGGTTCAGTACGTCGTCACCGACGCGAAGAACAAGGATGTAAACAGCCGCGCGCGGGCCTATGCCGAAATCAACGCCGACTGGACTTATGATGTGAAGTACTACGAGGAGCAGTTGCTGGTTGCCGCGAAAGAGGTGCTGGCAGTGGGGTGAAGGCTTTCAGTACTTCCAGTCATTGTGCTCGGCGTAGCTGAGAATCCCCAGCAAGCATTCCGGCGAGGGACGGCCACGGGGTCCGCTGAGCAGCCAGAAGCAAGAAACCAACCCTTCTGCATCGATGAGGTAAACCGCGGGCGCTATGTAGTTGCAGTAGTCGTCCCGCTTCATGTCGTCGCCGTGCACACCGTAGATACCATAGGCTTCGCCGGCGGATCCCTCTTCGTCGATCAACAGGGGAGGACGAATCTTGAACTCTTCAGCGAACCGAGCATGCTCTGCCCGTCCGCCGCGCACCAGAAAAGCGATTTCGCAGTTCATCCACCCGAAGATGTGCGAGAAGGTATCTCACAGGGCGAACTCGCCCCGAGTGGTCGGTCAATACTCGCCCCGGCAAAAGTGCAGGACCACCATCTTGCCACGACGGTCACCCAGGCGCCACCGGTTCCCCCGGACGTCCACCAGATCAATCTCGGGCGCAGGATCGCCATTCAGCAGCTTGTACATCGAATCGGTCCTCGGATAGTCTACAGGTGAAATTGGCAAGGAGGGCAAGTCACTTCTTCTTCTTGCCGACCATCAAGAGCAAGCTCGAATCGGTAGCATTGAAAGGCTCCTGTTGGTAGTCCCCGTATGCCTGGATGCCCTCGAAGCCGGCCTTTCCCATCAAAGTCTCGAGTTCCTTTTGCTTTAGCGGCCTGTGCTCGGTTGCTTCCATGTGGAGACGCCACTGTTTGTCCTCCTGCATCAGCGTCACCACGTTGAAGGTCCAGGGCTGAGATTTGGTCGTCTTGGACCGTTCGGGGAAATCGAAAAACCTGAGGAACAGAAAGTCTCGCTCGCCCCGATGGGCATGCTTGGGATTCAGGAAGCGCTGCTTGCGAGCCTCGAGACGATCGTAGTTGAGATTGTGAATTACCAACATCCCTTCAGGCCGCAGCACCGCATGGAAGGCCTCGAGGGTGGCCAGCAGTTCCTTGTCGGTGAGAACGTGGGGAAGGGAATTGCCCAGGCAGGTAACCGCGTCGAAGGGTGTTGGGAAGGCGGTAGGCAACTCCTCGAAACCGGACCGAACGAACCGGATCTTCACTCCCGCCTTCTTGGCGTTGGCCTTGGCTTTTGCGATCATCGGCTCACTGAGGTCGGCGCCGCACACCTTGAGACCCCATTTGGCGAACATCACCGGGTGCATGCCCGTTCCGCAACCCACGTCGAGCACAGACCGGACGTTGTTGGCGGCAAAGAGGTCCTCGAAAAAGGGCGCCTCGTCTTCCAGGCGAGAGTCCCAAGTGATGAAGAGATCGTAATTCTGGCTGAATCGGTCATACAGGGGCACACTGGACATAAGGCCCTCCTCGGTCATTGGATGGAAATGGAAACGGCTTTGGGGTCATCATCAGCGGACGTTCTGCTCCACCTTTAGTTTGAGTAGACAACTTGTCCTCGCGACAGGGCCTGGACGACTTCCATTTTGGCCTGTTGATCATCCCAGAGAAACAGAACGAGGCTGGCGTCTTTACCGACCTCTACGCTGCCGGCATGCTCCTCAAGGCCCAGCAGCCTCGCTGGATTCCTTGTGGCCATGTCGATGGCTTCACGCAGGGAGACCCCGGCAAATCGAACGGTGTTCTCGATCAGACGAGTCATCGGCATCACGGCGCCAGCGAGATAGGGAGTTCCCGCCAGGCGGGCAGCGCCTTCCTCAGTCAACTCGACTTCTGCAACTTCCCAATCGCGATAGATTCCGGGTGGCTTCCCCGCAAGCCCGATGGCATCCGTTGTCAGAATGCTCCGCTCGATTCCTTTACCGCGAATCATACACTTGAGGGCCGCAGGTGGAAGGTGGTGCCCGTCTGCAATGAGACTGGCATACAACTCATCGGCCGCCAACTGTTCCCAGATGTAATTCCGCAGCCGGTCTACCTTCGCGTGCGACCCATTGCCCAGATGCGTACTGAGGCAGGCGCCCGCGCCAATGGCAGCTCGGATGTCTTCTCGGGTGGAGTTGGCGTGCCCGATTGCTGGGATGATGCCTGTCGACCTGAGTTCCTCAATAAAGGGAATCGCCCCACCGGTCTCTGGAGCGAGGGTCACGATCCCGATGCGCCCCCCTGCGGCCTCCTGGAACACACGGAATTCCTCCGTGTCCGGGGGACGTACGTGCTCAAGTGGGTGAGCGCCACGGGGGCCGTCTTCAGGGGAGATATAAGGCCCCTCAAGATGAATCGCCGGGCACGCGTACGAGACCGCCTCAGAGCTTTCGCACGCCTGACGGATCGCCGTCATCGACTTTCGGATGCTGTCCCGGGATTGCGTGGTGACCGTGGGGCACAACATTGTCACACCATATTCACCGAGCATCCCCACGATGTCAGTGACATCTTGAGCCGTTACCTCCGGCCGGTTGATGTTTTTCCCACCCCAACCGTTGACCTGTACGTCGATAAATCCCGGTGCAATCCAGGAAGGGCCCTGCTCCTCCGAAGGCGAGGAATCTGCAACCGGGCGAATCTCACGGATCTTCCCGGACTCGATGGTCAACTCGGACCGATGAGCAGCGCCAACGATGCGGCCTCGAATCTTCAAGCTCTGTGATCTCCCCAACCTGCTGAAAAGACGCGCGTGCAAACTGCGAAAGTGACGCTCTCCAAGCCCGAAGGGCTTCCGTAGCACTGCACTCAGTATAGATACCAGAGGGTTTTCCTGCAAGACTCGCCAAAGAAAACAGGGCAACTCCCCGAACCCCCGCGCCTCGCAATCCGGTAGCTCCAGTCCTCGAGCAACGGTCATCCATGACGTGTACGCCCTTGTGCCGCGCGAGCCCTGTTCTCAAGCAATCAACGGCAGTGTCACCGCTCGCCCGCTCTCAGCGCTCCGGGCTACGGCCTCTGTAAACTCCATGTATTTGACCCCGTCAGCGAAGGTCGTGAGCTTCACCTTCTCTATCCCTCGGACGGCATTGACGAACTCTTCCTCCACACGCCAGTGACCCGCCTTCCTCGCGGGAATCGCGATCTCTCGAAGCTCGGGCTTCTTGCGATCACCCCCGTAGAGCTTATCGGATTCCACGTCCAGGCAGAGGGTTCCCTCGCTTCCATGGATCCAAGCCTGGAAAGTGTCTTTGGCGAGACCCGTCACGGAGCTGAACTGCATGTGCGCCTGAGCACCGCACACCATGTCGGCAATCACATCAACGTGCTCGGGGACTCGGATCGCAACGTTGTGGCCGGTTTGAGGATCCCGACGCTGCCTGACGAAGACCTTGCTCATCGCCGTCACCTGTCGCGCCTCGCCCACCCATCGCATCAAGGCCTCATACCAGATGCCCATCGCCAGCGTATTGTACCCGCTCAGACCGAAGTTCTGACGCCAGTGAAGAGGACCGTCTCGATTCACGAAGGCCGATGCAAGCCCCCGAATCTCAAGGACGCAGGGTTCGCCAACGTATCCTGCTGCAAGGAGATCCTGAATCGTACGGTCGTACTTGAGGGTGAACGGCGATGGAACAACCTGAGCGATCAACTCGGGGTGCAGTTGCGACACTTCCCACATCTCATGGGCTTCAGCAGCGTCCATCGCCATCCGCGCCTCACACAACACGTGTTTTCCCGCTTCGAGGGCGGCGCAAGTCAGCACGCAGTGCATGTATGGCCAGGTGCCGATCACGACAGCGTCGATGAATTCGTCCTCAATCAGTTGTTCCCAGGTGTCGCAGACCTCTGGGAGGTTGAACTCTGCCGCAGCCCTTTCGCCCGATTCCCGGCTCCGGTTGCAGACACTGACAACCTCCACTCCCTTCAAAGTCTGCAGTTTGGGGATGTGCATGGTTCGTGTGTTCTCGCCGGCGCCAACGACGCCAACGCGAAGGATGTCTCCCATGGTGAACCTCCTCGGATATATACTCGTTACGGGTTAAAATCCACTTTTCGTCTGAAGTGACGAGTATAGGTGAAACAATGTATCTCAGAAGAAACGCTTGCCCATCAAGTCGAATTCCTCTTGCAGGTCGTAACCCAGCTTTCGATAGAACTGCTTGCCTTTGATGTTCTGCTTCCTGACCAGCAGGTTGATCTTGATGGCTCCCAGGGCGATGAGCCGCTTTTCCAACTCCTCCATCAGCATGGCGCCGACGCCCAGCCTCTGACAGTCCGGGTCAGTACATATATGGTAAATCCACGCCCGTCGCCCGTCCCACGCTCCTATGACACAGCCGACAATCAGCCCGGCCTCATCTTCGGCGACGAGGAACAACTCCGGATCGCGCGCCAGCTTCTTCTCAATCTCGTCGGGCTGATCGGAAGGGACAAGGTTAAGCCCTGACCGGTGCCAAAGCCTGTATACCTCGGCGTAATCCTCCATGGAGAACTCACGTATCTTCATCCTGTAGCTTCCCCCAAAAACCGAAGAAGCCACCGGCACCAACTCGATGGCTTCCCCATGGGTCCGTCCTGCCCCGACAATCCAAAGTTTAGCAGGATGGGCCCTGGGAGTCAACGGAAGGGCTCCTCCCCTGAAGCTGGACCCGTTTAGCGGAATGAAAGACTCGCCCATTCTTCCGCACTTCGCACCACTTGCTCCGGCTGGTGGCGGCTCCGAGCCAGATGTCCAGCTTCTTTCCGCAGGGTCGACTGGGTTGCATCCTGGTATCGCCAGTCGAGGCTCCATCGGATGGTGTCAACTCGATTGGGGAGTCCGCAATGGAACAACAGGTTGTGGAACAACACCACGTCGCCGGGATCAGCCTCGACATCTACTGCTTCGCTGAGTCGTGGCTCAAGATAGTCCTTTTCGATTTCGAGATAGTGGGTCTTCTGCGCATGCGGAACAACGCCCAGTTTGTGGGTTCCCGGAACAAACTGCATGCACCCGTTCTCCACCCGAGCCAGCACGAGAGGCGACCAGACGTTTACCATACGCAGGAGTGTGACTCCGCCGGATGCGGCAGTTTCCATCGAGTTTGTGTATCCCCCATCTTGATGCCACAGCACCAGAGTCCCTTCCCAGTCGGGGAACTTCGGACGTGCTGTGTAATTGGGGTAAAGGCGAATCTCGGGGCCGAGAATGCTCTCCACCACGTCAAGCAGGCGAGGGTGGAAGAACCATTCATATAGCCCTCGAAGGTGCAACTCATGCCGAAAGCTCTTGGGAGCGATCTCCATACACGACTCATAGAGACGGAAGAGCCGGGTCTCAAAAGGCTCCTGCGACAGGGCATCGCTGATCCTCCCCTCCTCCAGGAGCCTGTGGGCGTGCGTCTCAACCAACAGCTCCATTTCCTCTCGAGCCTTCTGAACGACTTCGGGCGAAAACATTCTGCGAAGGATCACATAACCGAACTCCTGAAACAGGGATACCAGACTTTCTTCTCGGAGATCTTCCGCCTGAAGCTCAACCAGTTTTCTTCCGGCTTGCTCCATTCCTGACAAATTCATCTTAGGTACGCTCCTGTCCCCCTGAATCCGGGTCAGGGGAGCTCTGTGAGTTCGAGTCAGGCGAACTCTGTGAGTTCGAGTCAAGCGAACTCTGTGAGTTCGAGTCAAGCGAACTCTGTGAGTTCGAGTCCTCCAGCAATCCCCGGTAATAGCGGTAGTTCTCAAAAGGTACGTTGGCACGAACACGTCCATCGGCAAGGGGAATGTATCCCCCCTGCGCCAGAAGCCGGGGAACGGTCTTTTCCATTTCACTCCGAATGGCGGACTTGTCCAGCAGGAGGGTGTCGAGGTCGATCCCACCGATGAGTCGCAAGTCACGCCCAAACTCGCGGCGCAGGTCGTTGTAGTCCATCGCCTTCGTGTTGACCTCACATGCCCACAGGCAGTTGAACCCGGCCTTCAAAACGCACGGCATCAACACTCGCGCGTTTGCGTAGGTGATGAAGACGATCGTTTCCACGCCATGCCGTCGGACCACTTCAAGGACGGGCCGATAGCTGGACAGCACAAAATCCTCGTAAGTAGCTGGGGACAGCAGGGGTCGGTCGTTTCCGCCGATTGGTTCCGAGAAAGAAACGAAGTCGACCTCGACTTCTGCAAGTATCCGCTCCGTCAAGGCCGCGGCGAATTCGCCAATGATGTCCAGAATCCCGCGTGCAAGCCTGGGATTCTCATGAAGCAGAGCGGTCGCTTCCTCAAATCTCCCCCATCCGTGAACCCCCATTGACTGAAAGAAGCCGCGATGAACGGTCAACTCTAACACGTGGTCACGGCTCCTCCAGGCGCCGACTCTCGAAGCCCAGTCTTCCGGATAGCGTCCCGGATCGCTCGGATCGAGGCGGTGACGGAGAGACCTCAGACCTCTGGTAGAAGTCGGCCATTTCTCCACCGGAGGATTGGGCACCAAGCTCACGGGTATCCGTTCGCGGCGATCGGTGCGGAAGAGATGTGAGAGATCAGTTCCCTCAGGCAGTCCCTGCTCGTACCATTGCTCCAGGACGTCCTCCCGCAAGCCCTCTTCAAAGTAAGGCACGTGGTCGGGTGACCCATATCGCATCGTTTCTCGAAAGCGCTTTCGGCTGTTCATTCCCGGGGTCAACGTCCTTTTCGGAATCTGGCGATGAGGCTTGCGGGAATTATACCTCATCACCCTCAACAGTAGTACAAGAACTCGTCCAAGAACAAATCCGCGTTTTCAGCAGGAGTGCGGCCGTGATTCCAACACGCTGCTCCAGTTTGGAGGCGGTGCTGTTGTTGGAGGTTAGGGGTCACCCATTTATCAATTATCTTAACGAGGCGCCGATCAGGCAAGGGCGGTAGGCGGGGTGGCGGGGTAAGGACATTCGCGTCGCTGCCTTGGGGGAACAGGCGTCCCCGTTCACTGGTGCAGGAACTCTTGGAAAGAACATAAATTGATAAATGAAGATGTGATAATCCCCCATCCTTTGTTGGCAACTATTCCAGGCTCAGCGCCTTGTCCGTCCGTTCAGAACTCCAGCGCCAGGCCATCGTAGGCCAGGGTGACCCCTTGCTGAGCCAGCCGCGCGGCGGTTTCCTCGTGCGGCGGAACCGTATCGGTGCTCAGGTGGGAGTATACGATGCGGGCCTTGTCCTTCAGCATGCCCCGGTCCCGGAACTGGGTCAGCGTCTTCTCCAGCATCGGGAAGTTGTGATGCCCGGTGTTCTTGATGTCAATGGTCAAATCGCACCAGGTGGCGTCAAAAATCGCGATGTCGAAACGATACTTCGACAGGAACTCAAGCGTTTGGGGCAACAGCCAGTTGGAATCCAGATTGTAGAAAAGCGTCTTGCCGCCACGCTCGAATACGAAATTCAGGGCTTGCTGCTCCAGAATTCCATAAACCTTATCGATGAAATGACTGGACAAGACGGGGGTCACCTTGACCTTTCCCAAGGCAAAGGTCTTGTTCAGCGTTACCGTTTTCACCCGGTAGTTCCGACGGCGTTCCTGGACGACAAACTCCTTTGCGGCATCATCCCACCGGTAGGTGGCGGCAAAGTCCAGCGCGTCCCGGATCATGCCGTTGCCGTGGATCCGGAGAGGCACACTCAGTTTGTCGGCGAAGTCCAGCGCTTTGGCGGGATAGAAATGATCGTAGTGCCCGTGGCTGACCACGAGATGCCGGATGCGTTCGGCCGGGATGCCGCAAGCCGTCAGTTGCCCGGCCGTGCCTTCCCCCAGTTCCACCAGGATGTTGGGCGTGATGAACATCGCCGACGAATGCCGGATGTCCTTGCCGCCCCGTTGCCAGGCCTTGCCGATATTCCCGTCCAGGGGACAGCCGGGTGGAAGGCCTGAAGACAAGTGATAGTCCCCGGCCCCCGTCCCCAATATCTGAACATAGTTCCCGCGTTTCATCTTCATCGGTTTTTCCGTCAACATTATACTACCTCATAGTAATGATAGCGATCACAGCGAAAGCCTTCCAGCGTCGTCAGTTTGACCCGCCGGCCGACAGGGGGAGGTGTCGGCGGTTTGAGCTCCACCCGGTCGGCATACCCCACGTCGACCTTGACAAAGTTGCTCCCATCGCCGTGCGGCGTGGAATCCCACGCGGCATACATGTCCGCTCCCCGGTCCAGATAGGAATACACATTGTCCTGCCACGCCTTGTAGTCGGATGAAAAAAGTTCCCACGGATACAGCAGCGGGATGAGCCGGATGTTTTTCCGACCATCCAGACGATTGACGTAATCGAAATCCAAGCTCTTGGGGTCATCCCGGTGCACATCGTTTTCGGTAAAACACTGGCCCGTCGGCAGGAGATCGTCAATGAGCCCCTCTTTCACCCACGTGGCGACGTCTAATCCCCACCGTCGGCAATCGAGTTCGTTGCCGGGAACGATGACCGACAGGCGCTGTCCCGGGTTCAAACAAACCTTCGCCTTTTCGACGAACGGCGTCAGTACTGAGGCCTGGTACGCCATCCAGCGCGCATCAGTTTCCGGCAGATCGCGCGGGTCCGCGCCGTAGCGCTTCATGAACCCCGCGACCATCGGGCGTTCATACAGCACGAGGGGAACGCCCCGGATAAGGCCCAGGCATACACCGTCCGGCTCGTAGCCGGCGATCTCCTTGATCAGCGCGAGTATATGCGCCTGGACTTCAGGATAGGCGTAACTCAGACGCATCACGCGCTGACCGTGGCTGTCAAAACAATGAAATTCCGGATGACGATGAAAGAATCGGGAATGCAGGCTCGTCTTGTCGAACGGATACGGCGCGTCAAACGCCTCCATCCGGATGTACGTCTGAAGTTCCCACTTCCGGCGGCGCGTATAGTCCCGCATGAGTTTGAGGCTGTCCCAGCCCTGCTTGCGCCAGAGCGCCATATTCCCATAGAGGGTCCGATGATCAGCCGCCAGGAACCGGCCTTGGGTCGGGAAGAAGTTCCCCACCTTGGTCGGATAATTGCACATATCGCCGTCCCCGATCCCCCAGATCAACATGCGCAAGCAGGTGTGCTCGGGAATCCTTTCAAACGGCTCCAGCATATCCTCGGGACGGAAATGTGGCCGTTCGCCAAAAATTCCGTGTCCATCGTTGGTCACCACCAGTGGATGGCGGACATTCCGCGGCTTGATCGTCTTGGGGGGACGAATCGGCTCCATCCGGAGGAACGCCAGCGCACACCCCTTAAGCTCACCTGTGCTGAACGAGGGCTCCACAATCAGCGTTTGCCCCGTCAACTCCGCGTCGCACCACCAGGTTTCGTGGAGCGCGGCGGATTCGCTGTACAGGTCCGATTGCGCGCGTGCGGGCGGCGATACGGGATACGAACAGAGATCCCCGCTCAACCGTAAGCGCAGGGAACCCGTATGACAGAAGCTGAACAGCGACACCCAGACCCGATACCAGCCCTTAACATTCAGCTTGACCGTAATGGGCACCGGCTTGGGACCGGGGCCGCAACCCAGCATGACACCGGAGAAGCCCCCCGTCGTATAGGGAACACCTCGCCAGAGATTCGGGTTATCGGGATTGACCAAACACTTGTCTGCCAGGCTGACTACGTCGCTGATCAGGATTACGCCACGAC
>JACQGJ010000227.1 GCA_016199605.1 Armatimonadota bacterium
CTCCACCCCCACGACCTGCACATGGTTGGCACGGGCTTCTCCCCCGTTCAGCACGGCAGTTCCTCGCAGGAGGAGGACGGGAGCGACCTCAGTCTTCAGTTTCGCCTGAAGATCCTCCGCCAGCCTGGCACGAAAGAAGCGGTCTTGAGACGCGAGCGCCAACTCGACGGTCCCCAGCCGGGCCAGCGCCATCTGCTGGAGGCTGTAGCGAACCGAGTCACCTACTGCCAGAGCGCCCACAAGCACGGCGGTGGTTATCGCCACGCCCAGGACAACGCCGAGGTGAGTTCGCCAGTAGTACCGAAGACTGCGGGTAACGAGCTTGGTCCTGGTCATCATCCATCAACAAGCGAACCGTTCACGATGGTTCTACGTCGCGACATTCGGGCAGCCACTTCCTGAGAATGCGTCACCACCACAAGCGCGACGTCTTCCTCTCGATTCAGTTCCACGAGCAACTGAGTCAGGTTCCCCGCGGCGGTGCGGTCGAGGGAACCGGTGGGTTCATCGGCAAGGACAAGCTTCGGAGTGTTGATGAGGGCACGCACGACAGCGACCCGCTGACGCTCACCACCAGATAGCTGACCCGGAAAGTAGGTCAGGCGCTCGGTAAGTCCGACCCGATCCAGCAGTCGCAGAGCTCTCGCTTTGGGGTCTTCGGTGGAGAGTTCACCGCTGTTTGCCAACGTGGGCACGAGCACGTTTTCCAGAACGGTACACTGAGGCAGCAAATGATGGAGTTGGAAGACGAACCCGATGAGCCGGTTGCGAAGGTGGGCAACCTGGTCGTCGTTGAGTTGAGACACATCGCGCTCCTCGAGTCGCACCGTCCCGGAAGTCGGTCGGTCGAGGGTACCCATGATGTTGAGTAAAGTGCTTTTGCCCGAACCGGAGGGACCGGTAATGGCAAGAGACTCTCCCTGGAGCAGTTGCAGAGAAACGTCCGACAGGATCGGGGGCGACCCGCCCTCCGGGGCCTCACCGTAACGTTTGCTGACGTTGGTTAACTCAACCAATGGAGTGGTATTCGCCATAAGCTATCGGAACTCATTGGGATGCAAGTGATTTCTGCTGCACAGTATACCGCTATCGAGGCTTTGTGATAAGGGGGGAAGTCCGCCTCATGTCTTAATCCAACGTTTCGCCTTCATCTCGAAGCGAGGAAGTGATCCCGGTTGGGCAGATGAAATCGGTATCCGCAGATGGAACACGGATTGCAGCGCGGTTTGCAGCTTGTCGCACAACTCCGAAGCATTGGCGCAGGAAGAAGAAGGTTCGACTTGGATTCGAAGCTCCGTGAGTGCAGCCGTGGTTTGGACTTCGACACGATACTCGGCGATTTCGGGAAAGGAACGTATGATTTCCTCAATCGCACCAGGAAAAACGTTAACTCCCCGCACGATGACCATATCGTCCACTCGTCCGAGGATCCCGCCCTCCAAAGCCATGTCACGTCGTCCGCAGATGCATTGAGTGTGCAGCGAATTCCTCCGCCGCACGAGGTCGCCGGTGCGATAGCGCAGCAAGGGAGATCCGAGGCGACCAAGGTTGGTTAGCACAAGCTCACCCGTCTCACCGGAGCCAACGGGACCGCCGGTGGCGGGATTGATGACTTCCGGAAGATAGGCGGATTCGATGACGTGCAGAACGCCGGGTTGCGCCGGACACTCGAAGCTGACCGGTCCTGTTTCGGTCATGCCATGGTGGTCGAACACCCGCGCTCCCGGCCAAAGACTTTCGAGGCGTGACCGTGTCGCCGGTATACTGCCCCCCGGTTCTCCCGCGACGATCACCCGCCTCACTTTCGAGGAGCCAAGATCAACCCCCTGCTCCGTGGCAACCTCGCCAAGACGGATCGCGTAGGTGGGAGTGCAGCATACAACGGTGACCTCGTTGTTGGTGATTGTGTTGAGCCGTGCTTCGCTCGACATCCCCCCGCCTGGAATGCAGAGACAGCCAAGGCGCTCGGCAGCTTCGAAGGCGGTCCAGAATCCCAGGAAGGGACCGAAGGAAAAGGCAAAAAGAACGCGGTCCTCGGGGCGTACCCCCGCCGCCTCGTAGACAATCGACCAGCAATCGAGCATCCAGCTCCAACTGTCTTCGGTATCCAGCCAGTGCAAGGGATTCCCGGTCGTGGAACTGGTCTGGTTGAACCGGGTGTATCGGTTCTGTGGGAAGGTGAGATTCGTGCCGTAGGGTGGATGGGAGAGTTGGTCGTCAACGATTTCCTGCTTGGTTGTGAAAGGGGTCCGCGCACAGAACTCACCCAAACTGGCGATCTCAGCGGTCACCCCTGCTGCGGCGAGCTTGCGGGTATAGAAGGCGTTGGCAGGCACAAGCGCTGTCAGCAAACTGCGAAGCTTCGCCAGTTGGCCCGCCTCAATCTCGGCAGTGTCACGTTGGTCAGACTCACTCATCTCAGAGGTTCCTGCATCTGTGCCGTCGCGGCGGCAGGTTTGGGAGGCAGTGAGGGCGCTGGGCGGTATAGGGTGACGAGGAACCCGCCCAGTGCGGCGAGGAGGATCCCGACGAAGAACTGCCACCGCAATCCAGCGATCCCACCGGCGGGAGGGTGCATCAGAATAGCGACCACAGAGTTAATGACTGGTGCGCCCGCGAAAACGATGGACATCACGACACTCGGCGTTCCTTTGGCTCCGAACGCAAGCAACACACAGAACGCGCCCACTGCGCCCACGA
>JACQGJ010000231.1 GCA_016199605.1 Armatimonadota bacterium
CATCCTCCCATCGCGTCTGGTTTTGCCGTGGCAGGGATCGCGCTGGACCGACCGATACTGAGTGAGATCGTCGCCGTGTTTGGGGCGATCCCTCTCGCGCCCTATGCACTCCCCGGCACCGAGGAGCTCCCCGATTCCATCATGCCTTTCATCGAGCGGCACAACGCCTTTCTCCTTGCTAACCATGGCGCTATGGCGATCGGCTCCGATGTGATGCAGGCTTACTACCGGATGGAAGTCATCGAGCACGTAGCCAACGTTAGCCTGACGGCAAGGCAGTTAGGGAACGAAAATCTCCTGAGTCAGCAAGACATTCAGCGTTTGCTGGATTCCTTGAACTACGAGTAGACCTGTAGTTCCGTCATCCGTCAACGGTGTCATCTTCAATGAAGACTTTAGCCAACTCATCAGCGGGGAACTCGGGAAACGGCCTCGTCACTCCGGCAATCTTCCAGACCAACCCCTCACTTCGGTCTGTCACCTTTCCGACAATGGACCCCTGAACTCCAGCCTCGCGGAACGCGCGTAAGAGGCCGTCGGTCGCCTCGTTCGCACAAGTCAGCACGAGGCATCCAGACGCCAGCAACCCGAAGGGATTGAGTCCAAAGGCACGGCAGAGGGCTTGGGTCTCTCGGAAGACAGGGATGGCGTCACCCTCAATGTTCAGGCCCACTTCCGCAGCCGCGGCAACCTCCCGGAGGCCGGTAGCGATGCCACCCTCTGTCGGGTCGTGCATGGAATGAACTCCTCCGGCGCCTGAAGCGAGCTGAGCCTCCCTGACTACGCTGATCCCGGGATTCCGGAGGAAGATCTTGGCGTCGTTAACCAGGTCTTCCGAGGCGCTCTTCCTGACAGCGTCCTTACCTTTCTCGATGGCCAGCACGGCTGTGCCCTCGATTGCGATTCCCTTGGTGATGATCAGGTTGTCTCCCGGCTTCGCACCGCCAGTTGTGATTAACCGTTCACGGCGGACCTCGCCGAGCATCTGACCTGACAGGATGGGTCGATCCAAGCCGTAAGTGATTTCCGTGTGGCCGCCGACTACTGAAATGCCGAGTTGCTCACACGCCTCACGAACCTGATGGAAGATCGATTCAACGAGTTCCTGATTGGTCGAGTGCTGGGGGAGGAGTAAAACCGGGAGGAACCATCGCGGGGTCGCGCCCATCGTCGCGATGTCGTTGGCGTTCACGTTGACGGCGTACCAGCCGATATCTTCCGTGGCGAAGGTGATGGGGTCGGCTTTGGCAACCAGAAGCGTGTCGCCGAAATCAATGACCGCTGCGTCCTCGCCGGTGCGTGGGCCGACGAGGACGCGTGGGTCAACTTGAGGAAGCTGACGCAGCAGGGCGTCGAGAGAGCCTTGCGGTAGTTTCCCAACCGGGAAGCTCTTCAGACAGGTTTGACTTATAGTCGTCACCGTTGAAAACACACCATTCGTCTGAAGTGACTTTTCCGACGGTGACGAGTATAGCACTCTACCATCCCGGCGAACTCACAGAGTTCGCGGCGACTTAGGCCGTTGTCTGCGCGGGTGGAGTCTCGCCGGTTTGCTTCCCCATCTGGGGGAGCTTCCCGACCAGATCCTTCAGATCAATCCCGCTAATGGCTTCAATGACTGGGGGGAGCTGAGCAAGGATATTGGTGACATCCTGAGTGATCCGTGAAGCGCCCCCACCGCCGTCGCCCCCGCTGATGACGACCATTCGGTCAATTCGAGAAAGAGGCTCGGAAATCGCGCGCGCAATCTCCGGCAACTTCTCAATAAACACCTGAGTAATCGCAGCTTCATTGTAAGCCGCCCACGCTTCGGCTTTCTTCGACATGGCTTCTGCTTCGGAAGAGCCTTGCGCCCGGATGACCTCCGCCTGTGCCAATCCCTTTGCCTTCTCCGCGTCTGCCTGCGCGATACCAGTGGCGCGCGTAGCCTCCGCCTGCCCTTCCGCAGTGGTCTGCAGCTTGTACTTCTCGGCCTCAGCAAGAGTCTGGATGCGGTGCCTCTCTGCTTCGGCGGGCTTCTTGATTGTCGCGTCCAGCTCCCGCTCCCTGCGTATGATCTCTTTCTCTTGCACTGCGATCATGCTTTCTTTCTCGACGGTCTGAACCTGAATCTGTTCTTTGGCCACCAACTGTTGTGTCTTGAACTTCTGCAAGTCATAGGCAAGGTCCGCCTCAGCTTTTCTCTGGTTGGTTGAGGCCGTGTAGTCGGCAACCTGCATCTCGTAGTCTCGTTTGGAGGCAGCGATCTTGGTATCCGCCTCGAGCTTGGCCGTCTGCCCCAACTGATTGGCCTGCGCCGACTTGATCGTGGCGTCTCGTTGCGCTTCCGCCTCGGCGATGACGGCATTCCTCTTCACGACCGCAATCTGCGGCTTGCCGAGAGCGTCCAGGTAGCCTTGCTTGTCGCGAATGTCCTTGATCGTGAAGGAGACGATCGTCAATCCCATGTTGGCGAGGTCAATCTCGGCGACCTCCGTCACGTTTTTCGCGAACTTGTCTCTCTCTTTGTAAATTTCCTCGATTGTCATCATGCCGAGGATCGCGCGCAAATGACCTTCGAGGGTTTGCAGCGCAATGTTGCGTACTTCGTTGATGTTCTTGCCGAGGAACTGCTCCGCGGAGGTCGCGATGGACACGTCGTCGCCTTTTACTTTGACCTGAGCGACACCGTCGACCATGACTGGGACGCCCTGCAGGGTGTAGACTTCGGGCGTTGTGACATCGATGGTCATCAACTCGAGCGACAGCAACTCAGCTTGCTCCACCACGGGCCACACGATTGATCCGCCGCCACGCACGATCCGGAACGCTCTGCGGGTAAGACGACCGTCTTGTTCAACACGCGTTTGTCCGCGACCAAAAATTATCAACGCTTCATTCGGGCCAACTTTGCGATAGCGGCTGGCGGCTACGCTGACCAAGATGAAGAACACGACCATGATCCCGCCAAGGTATCCGATACTAGATGGGTCCATCCGATTTCCCTCCTGTGGTTGTTGTGGGCATCGAGCAGACGTCAACGCGCCCGTGCGTGGGCGTAATATACGCTTCCGGCAATGATGTGTCAATAGGAAATGTCGGCCCGATTTTGCGGTTCGTGAGGATCGTCTGAGCCGGAATGGATTACCTGCAGTTCTTGCCGCCGCGCTGATGCTGGTCGCATTTCCTCGGACAGAGAAGGTCACAACAGGGCGGAGTGAGAGGATCGGGTTGGCTGACAAGGCGGACGGAAATTCACTGAAGAGGCGTTTCCCAGGCCTCATTGAGCTGATTGCGACCGACGTGCTTCACGTGCCCGTCACCGTAGAGCACGTTGTAGCGTCGCCTGCCGAACGGGTTCTCTCCGTGCCAGGAGCCGTGGGCGTCCATGAGAATGTTGGTTTGCGCGGGGAGATTCAGGAAGTCAGGGGAGAGCTCCCGGAAGGAGATCTCGGTTCGGTACAGGTAGCTGGAGCCGTAAGTAGTGAAAGCTTCCGGGTGAGCCGCTAACATCTCTCCGGTGAAATCAAGATCGTCAAAGCCGATGTCGGAGGGGCAGTGCCAGATCTCGTCGTTCTTGACGTAAGGATCGAGAGCCTCCAGGATCGTGGGCATAAAGGGGATTTGTGCCTGAAACTCGGGAAAGCCGTTCCAGATCCACGGGACAGCCTTGTCTGCAAAATCCACGGCATAGGGGAACTGGTCGTCATAGTCGCTTGCATACATGACGAAAGCCTGACCGAGCTGCCGGAGGTTTGACAGGCAGCGCACCTGCCTTGCTTTTTCCCGCGTGCGGGAGAAGACAGGGAAGAGAAGAGCAGCGATGATAGCAAGGATCGTTATCACGATGAGCAACTCGATGAGCGTGAAGCCACCGCGTCGTACAGGGCGCATCCTGATTCACCCCGGTTGCCGTGCCGCTTGGTCCTCGAACCGACGCAGGAGTTGAAGGTTGAACACATACAAGTCCTCGCCGGAGCGGTCCGCCAATTTGTCCCAGAACCGGTACCACTCCAACGCGTCTGCCAGAGCCTGGTCCAGACTGTAAACGGGCTCCCAGTCCAATCGTGACCGTGCCTTCAAGGAGGATAGATGCTGGGCCAGAATCTCACCGGGAGCGGGAGCGTCGCCCATGAGGCAAGGTTTAACGCCGGACTTGCCACTCAGGTCAACGATCTTCTCCACCAGCTCAAGAACCGTCAAGGGACATTCCAGTCCAAAGTTGAAGGCTTCCCCGTGGAGGTCCTCGTGGTCGAGGCGCTCTGCCAGCAACAGGTAAGAGCCCACGGCGTCAAGGACGTACAGGAAGTCTCGAACGTGTTTCCCGTGGCTACGAATCTCCGGTGATTTATCATGAATCAAAGCCCAGATTGTGTCGGGAACGATGCGACCGAAGTTCAGGTCGCCGCCCCCGATGAGGTTGCCACAGCGCGTGATTCCCAAACGGGTGCCTGCCCCACTCTCCGCGTTGCCAAAGTAGGTTTTGGCGTAGCACTGGGCGATCAGGTCGCAGCAGGACTTGGATACGTCGTAGGGGAATTCCCCTCGCAGGGCGTAGTCTTCGGTGTAGGGGAGGGAAGATTCGGGATAGGATCCATAGGCCTTATCGCTGGAAGCCACCACCATTCTTTTGACAGTGGAGGAGCGACGAACGGCTTCGAGGACGGTCCACGCGCCGGCAATGTTGGTCTCGAAAGTCGATAGGGGAGACCGGTTGGCAGTGCCGACAATTGCCTGGGCGGCAAGGTGGAAGCAGGTGTCCACGCCGTACTCGTTGATGGTTCTCTCAAGGGTCTGCTGGTCCGTGACCGATCCATACACGACGGTGATGCGATTGTGAAGCCCGGACCTGAAGAAATTGGAGACCGGAACGCGATCTCGCACCAGCCCGATGACGCTGGCGCCGACGTCGATCAGCCGAAGGGTCAGCCAGGAACCCAGAAAACCCGTGCAACCAGTGATGAGTACAGTTCGGTCTTTCCAGAAGGCTCTGTCCAATCGCCGGACCTACTTCCGTGGCCGGTTGGCCACTTTGATCTTGATAACTTTCATCTCACTCTTCCGCCATACCGCCACGGCGACTTCATCCCCGATCTTCTTTCCGCGCACGTAGTTTACGACCTCGTCAGGGGTTGCCATCTCCTTGTGGTCGATCTCCCGGATGATGTCCCCTTTCTGCACACCCGCCGCGTCAGCGGGACTTCCCGGCTCGACGTCGAAGATGAAGGCGCCCTTCTTCTCTGTGATGCGCAAATACTCACGAACTCCTTTGTCCAGATCGCTCACGTCTTGCAGTTTCACCCCGATGTAGGGGTGCAGGATCTTCCCGTGTTTGATGATCTGTTCGGCGATCTCCTTTGCTTTGTCGACGGCGATGGCGAAGCCAATCCCCTGGGCAAAAGGAACGATTGCCGTGTTGATGCCGATGACCTCGCCTTTGATATTGCAGAGCGGCCCCCCGCTGTTTCCGGGGTTGATGGCGGCGTCAGTCTGGATGAGATGATCGAGGACTTTGTCTTCGCGCGCCATGATCTTCCGGCCCGTAGCGCTGATGACCCCGACGGTGACCGTGTTGGCGTAGCCGTAAGGGTTGCCGATGGCAATCGACCACGAGCCTGGCTCGAGGTCCTTTGAGGTGCCCAGTTGAGCCTGCGGGAGGTTGTTGCCCTTGATCTGGACGACTGCGATGTCGGAAAGCTCATCCGAGCCGAGCACCTTGCCCTCGAACTCTCGCTTGTCGGGGAGAGAAACCTGAATGGTGGTTGCTCCTTCGACCACGTGAGCATTCGTCAGGACGTAGCCCTTGCTTGCGTCGAAGATGAGTCCGGAACCTTTCCCTTTGCTTTCTCGCGGCACGGGTTCGAGGAATTCCTTGGGCAGGATGTCCCGGAACACGTCAGGGAGGTCAAGGTTGCCGTGGGGAGACCGATTCCGGTAAGTCGTGTCGATATTGGCGACGGAAGGCCCCACTTTCTTGACGGCAAGGATAAGGGCGTTACCCGACTCGGGTGAAACAACCTTGATGTCACCGACAAGCCGTTGGAGGGGTTGGCCCTCGCCCGAAGGAATCCCCGCTCCCCCGACTGGGAACTTCTGGTAGAGCCACGCGCCAAGCCCCATGAAGATTACGGCAAAGAAAAAGCCACCGAGAGCAGCGAGTAGATACCCCAGCGCCCCGCCCTCGGAGGATGTGCGTCCACGTTTTGTCATAACGATACCTCCGCAACTATAGACCGTCCGGAATCAACTTCCCCGGTCCCGAGAACAAGTAGTGCGGCCTCCGGGAAAGCACTACGAACTCGTCCAACAATGACACCGCGTCTGAGACGAGTTTTAGATCCCCAATTCCCTTTTCACCCGCATGTAATTCAACAGTTCATTCCTGTTCACGGCGCCGACAACGACTCCGCTTTCCACGACAAGCAGTCGCCGCTCTCCGTTCCGCACCAGGCGCCCAAACACTTCACCGGCCTCGGCCTGCGGGATGATCCACTCCTCATCCCCCAAAGGCTCTGTCACCTCTGTCACGTGGGCCTCCGGCCATCGGTCTTTGGGTATCCGGCGAAGGCCACTCAACGTCACAATCCCTCTGAGCTCGCGATCCTCTACCACCGGGAACGCGAGAGCGCCCTTTCGGAGGAAATGCTGCTGCACCAATTCTACTAACGTCATGTCTGAGGAAACGGTTTCCACCGCGGGATTCATGACCTCCCCGACCTGCACCCCGTGGAAGACTTCGCGCATGAGCATTTGATCGTAGCTCGTCCTGGCCGCGCCGTTCAGAAACCATCCGATCATGGCGTACCACAGGCCCGGCCCAAGCTGGCCATGAAAGGCAGCCCACCCGCCGAGCAGGATGAGAAATGTTCCGAACGCTTGGCCAAGGGCAGTGGCAACTCGTGTCGCTTTCAACGGGTCCCGCAGGACCACCGTTAGGCAGGCCCGGCATATTCGTCCCCCGTCGAGCGGAAAGCCGGGAACCATGTTGAACGCCGCGAGATAGAAGTTCATCTTCGCCAGATAACGAAAGATCTCGTCCCCTCTCCCGAAGAAAGAGAACATGTCGAGGGACCAGGCGACCGCCGAGGCCAGACCTGCAAGGAGCAGGCTCATCGCCGGCCCCGCTGCCGCCATCTTCAACTCGCTCGCAGGGGAGTCGGGTTCTCTGGAGAGACCCGCAACACCGCCGAAGATGAAAAGTGTTATGCCTTGCACCGGGATGTCGTTCTGAAGAGCGACGTAGCAGTGAGCCAACTCGTGCAAAAGGACGCAGGTGAAAAGCAACGAGGCAATTGCAGCAGCCATGCCCCATCTCCAGGACAAATCCACGTTCGGGAAGTACTCGTTCATCAGACCCGATTCCAGTCCCGCCGTGAAAAGGACGAAGATCAGCAGCCACGAGATGTCGACCTCGAGGGGAATCCCCAAGAGCCTACCGATGCTCCAGCTTCGTTTCATTGACACCTTCAACCAATCCCAACAACTGAAGCCATTATATGGAGGCGCGGGGGATTTGTCAAAAACGGTTGGATCACCGAACCGTTGTGTGACCAGGAAGTCGCGATGGAATGTACGGGAGGCGCGAGGCGCTGGTTCTTTCCCTGGAAGAAGCTCTGTTCACATACGCGGGCGCTCGCGACATGGTATTGCAGGCCGCTGCCCCGTGGCGAGGGCATCCCGCGCAAGTTTCATCAGACTTTGGCCAAGCGGTCGGCGTCCTGGTGGGAACAGTACCAGCGACCATCGCCATTTGATGAAGGTGACGGAGAAGTATCCGTCCCGGCGAAATGGGAAACTCGAGTACCCAAACAGACAAGGAGGAGAGAGCATTGAGAGAAAGTGGGACACATTCAACAAGAGCAGGGGGAGGGAAGACACTGGGGAGCTTGGTTGCGGTGGTGGTCATCGCCTTCGGTTCCATCGCCTCTACCCCCGGTCATGCGGCGAACTCCGTGTGGGCCTGGGGCATGAACAATGCTGGTCAGCTTGGCAATGGGAGCGCGACTGACAGCAACGTTCCGGTGACGGTGAGCAATCTGAGTGGCGTGGTTGCCGTCGCGGCAGGAGACTATCACAGCCTGGCGGTGAAGAG
>JACQGJ010000229.1 GCA_016199605.1 Armatimonadota bacterium
CACTACTACAAACGCTATTTTCAAGGGAGCCTTTCAGCATGAGTATGACCAGTCGTGAACGAGTCCTGACGGCCTGTCACCGCGAAAAGCCCGACCGCCTTCCGCGCGACCTGTGGATGGAGCACGGAGTTGTGCAGGACTTGCAGGAGAGACTTCCTGGAGAGGATCTGGTGAAGTACTTCCGCGTCGATATCCGCGGGGTGGGGGGCGCGCCCAGTCGTCTACAGACAGACTTTTCCGGCTACTTCGACCGCCCCATGGAATGGGACGAATGGGGGCGGGGCCGTGTGTGGGATGACAAGCGGCACTATGCCGAATACTCCTACCCGCTGCAAAACGCCAAGTGCCTTACCGAGATCGAGGATTATCCGTGGCCGGACTTGAACGAAGGCTACCGATACGAGGGGGTCGCGGAGAGCGTGAAGCGGCACCATGAGCAGGGCTTTCCCGTTGTCGTCGGACTTGCCGAGACTGTGTTTGAGATCGCCTGGCAATTACGCTCGATGGACCTTCTATTCGAGGACATGCGCTTCCGTCCCGAAATGGCGGCGGCAGTGATGGATCGAGTCACCGAACGCAAGGCCTACGCCGCAGCGAAGTTTGCCGAGGCGGGTGTGGATATCGTCCAGGTCGGGGATGATGTTGCGATGCAGACGGGGCTCATGATGAGCCGTGCCACCTGGCGGGAGTGGTTCGGGCCACGACTACAACGAGTGATCCGCGCGGCGCAGGACGCCAACCCCGAAGCGATGATCTGGTATCACAGCGACGGCGACATCACCGACCTTATCCCGGATCTGATCGATGTGGGAGTGGAAATCCTCAATCCCCTGCAACCGGAGTGCATGGATCAGGCATGGGTGAAACGAGAGTACGGCGACCGCCTTGCCTTCTGGGCAGGGCTTGGCGTCCAGTCGGTCCTGCCCTTCGGCACACCGGACGACGTGAGAAGACACGTGAAGCAGGTCATGGACAACCTCGGTCGCGATGGCGGCTTCGTCATCGGCCCTTCGCACGTCCTTGAGCGCGACATCCCCTTCGAGAACATTCTCGCGATGAAAGAGGCGATTGACGAGTTTGGGGAGTACTGAGACGTGAGGCGTGAAACGTGAAGCGTGAGTCAGCGTCTGGGTGACCTTCGCCGGTTACCTGTTCAACCATTTCTCAACCAAAGCATACTCCCCGGCGACCAGACAGGCACAGTAGAGCAGGAAGATCAACAGTCGCCTTTCTGCGTCCCTATCCTCCCACCACTCACCCCTGAAGGCTGAAACAATGTCCGAGGTGAAATAGTACTTGACGCAGTCCCAGAAGTCGTCCCAATCCTGGAACATGGACTGACCGAGGAGGAGGTACAGAGGGAGGTTCAGAATTGCGATAGCGGTCAACAGTAGGTAGTTGATGTCTATTGGAAAACCCTCTCTCAGTTGGCGATCCCGGGAGGCGTTCATCCTTCTTACCTCCGCAACCGCAGCTTACCTCAGCCTCTCCAATGATCCGACCGGCCTTTCATCGTTGGAACATGGAATCCTCTCGAAGCTATCCAACGTTGGGTAGCTGAGTAGGCCCTGACCTCAGACGATTTACCGAGACTGCCCATCCTGCTATAATCCCGCAGGTGATCTAACTTATGCGAAAACTTCTGCTTGCTCTCATGTCTTTCGTGCTTACCAGCGCGATCCTTGCCGACGACCTGAAGCCTCTCGTCCTTCGCTTCGACAATCCCTCCGAGCGCAGCATGTCCTCCCACCGTAACGGGCCGTGGTTTCCCGATGCGGGGAAGAACGCCTTCGGTCTCAGTGTGGCTCACGTCTGGGGAGGTAAGACTTATACCGGTCGTCTCCACTACAGCTTCCCCACGCCGGGACATGATGCGGTGATTCTGGCGGGACCGGGGGTTTTCGTGCCGACTGAATACACGTGGGCTTGCTGGCCGGTGTATGGCGACGGCAGCGGCCATACGATTGATCTCTCGGTCAACGACGCGGGACGCGAGAATCACTACATTTCCCCGGTTAACGGAAACCGAATTGCATGGAAAGGGTGGAAGGTGCTGTGGTTCGATCTCCGTCGGCGACCGATGGTCGGCTGGAGCGGGAACAACGCGCAGATTCTCGAACCGCCGCTGAACGCGGGAGCTCTGGTGATGTGTGACGCGCCGGAGAGTTTTGTCGGCGAAGGACGTATCTGGCTGGGAGACATTACCTTCATGACAGACGAGATGAAGGCGGAGTCTGAGCGTAGGACTAAGGAAATGGAAGAAGCCTCGACGCAACTCGACACGATTGGTGAGTTTCGGGTCGGCTGTCCCGAGTTGTCCGGGGTTTCCATCGGGAACTTCAACTGGGAGTCCTTCCAGAATCAGGCGGCGGAGATTGATACCTTCATGACCATGGAGGGGCAGGCGCCGAAGGAGCCAATGCGCGCATGGCTGGCCAAAAGCGGAGGCCGATTGTTCATTGTCTGCGAGTGCGAGACAGCCGACATCGTTAAGGTGGCCCCCGCACGCCGCCAACGCGACGAAAACGTGTATGAAGATGAGTGCGTTGAGGTGTTCCTCGATCCATCGCGCGACGGAAGCAAGTACTACCACCTCGCTGTCAACGCGGAGGGGATCGTGGGAGACGAGGCGGGAGGCGGCAACGGTCTGGACCGTGGCTGGAACTGTGATGTGAAAGCCCTTGTGCGCAAGGGTGAGAAGTCGTGGTCGGTGGCTCTCTCGATTCCTCTCAATGCCGTGGGACTGAAGGATGCCACCGGCCAGACAGTGGGGTTCAATG
>JACQGJ010000232.1 GCA_016199605.1 Armatimonadota bacterium
CCCGGAATCTGGTGAAGGTCTCCCTGACCGTCGTTGTCGTGGAGATGGAGCGCCATCAAACGATCCAGGCAGTTGGCGATCAGCCAGTCCGTATCTCCGGCGATATTGGCGTGGCCGCAGTCGAAAGTGAAGCCGACCAGTTTCGGCTCGAAGGCCTCAAAAGCCGCGGAGAGCACTCGGCGGTTGATCTCTGAGTTCGCCATGTTCTCAATTGCCAGTCTGACGCCCGTCCTTTGGCACAGAGGCTCCAGGGAGCGAATCGCGTCCAGAAGACGCGGCAGACCTTCCTGAAGTTGTTCCGTGCTGGGAGGGTGCAGAACCACGGTATCTCCACCCAGGGCGGCGGTGAAGCGGATCCGGTCTTCGTGGAGCCTGAGTCCGCGAGCCCTGACTTCGGCGTCGGAGTCCCACACCCGAGCGGAACCGTCCTCAGAACCGTGTGTATCGATCAGTTCCAGACCTCCGGCAGCAATCTCCGCGCGCGCCTTCTCGATCCCTTCCTCCCCGTAGACCACGTTCTCAGACCAATCCCAGCACCAGTGCAGATAGCGAAATCCGGCGTGTGCCATGCGACGGCACTGGTCGACGCGAGGGGTGTCGGGGTCTACATGGTAGTCAGTGGTGATCGATACAGGCATGTCAGTTCCTTTCAGTAGCCGTACTTGGTCAGATAGGACAAGGCCAACATTGTCGTCGTGCCTTGCAGCGGGGGTTGGTGGTGGAGGAAGTAGTCGGCGAGGATCTTCGACACTTCCGGTTCCACGACAGCCAGGTTGCACCACCGCCCAATCTGGGGAGCGTAGGTACCTTCTCCACTACCAGCGACGGTATCAGCAAACCGTCCGGGGCCTTTGTGGACCCGTTTCAAGAATGTGGTCACGAACGCCTGCACGTCCTCCTTGCTGAACACGATCCCGTTCTCGTAGCAGCGGACCGCGAAGTCCACATTGATGGCCGCGTGTGAAATGTCTTCACTGCCTTGCACGTAGGGCGGCTGAAGGTTGGGCCAATAGCACCATTCGAACGCGCCCTCGGGGCGCAGCTTGAGACGTCGCTTGAGGAACCGGGCGAGCTTTATGGTCTTG
This sequence comes from Armatimonadota bacterium, assembly GCA_016199605.1. Classification (GTDB taxonomy): domain Bacteria; phylum Armatimonadota; class Abditibacteriia; order CG2-30-59-28; family CG2-30-59-28; genus JACQGJ01. Next base: position 1,086 of record JACQGJ010000232.1, read on the forward strand.
TCCCGGTAGCCTTGTTGTTTGGTGACGACGAAGAGGTCGAGCATGGTGCGTCCGAGGGCGTTCTGCTGGTTCAGGGGCAGGTGTTTCCCTCCAAGCGCCGGCTCGACGTAGTATCCCTCGTCAGGCTCGGGTCCCTCGCGCCAGTAAGGATCAAAGGCTGCGACGGTTTCCTGAAGGGCGGCTTTGAACTGCGTGGCTGCTCCTCCGTAGGTCCTCCAGATCGCTCGTCGCGCTTTGACGAGTCGGCAGAATCGGGCGGCGGGAAAGGTGAGCATTCCGGCGTGAACCGTCCAGCATGTCCGCTTGCCGCCAGAGTAGCCGGTCGAGCCCCAAGCGGGCAGGACGGCGTTGCGCAACTCGTCGCGCTTCCCCTTCTTATCATCACGCAAAGACAACAGTACCCGAAACCTGCTGACGAGTTTGTCGAGGTATCGCTTTTCTCCGGTCGCCTCGTACATGGTGACGTAGGACAAGAGCAGGTAAGATTCCCCCCAGGCGAACTCTCCGGGCGTTTCACTGAGCTTGTCGTGGAGTAGGTCTTCTCCGGAACCCACAGTATCCAGAGCGGTGAATAGATCGCGGGCAGTCGTCCCGGCCTCCGAGCCGACCCGAAGGGCCGGAATAAGCACGCAGAGAATCGCAAGGCTTAGTCCGAGGCCCAACATCCTTGTTGTCATGTAGCCTTCAACTCCCCAACGGAACACCTGCGTCTCCCTTTGTTTTGGTTCCACAGCACCCCGTGAGTGCCGCGCCTGCGAGACCAAGCACCCCAAGGAAGGTTACGAGGAAGCCGGGGTGACGAAAACCAGTGTAGGCGCGGTAGCCGGTCAACAAGAGCCCCACCCATGCAATCAGGAAAACCCCGCAGGGAACGAGGACAGCGATGCCGACCTGTCGTTTTCGCAGGAGGTCCTTCGCTCCAAGGATAGCGGCAGCCAGCGGCGCGAGAAACCAGATCCACCACTCAGGATTGGGTCGCGACACTTGGGAGAACAACGACTCATAGATTGCCCTGGCGGCGCTTGAAGTGTAAGTCCAGGGAAGGAAAGGGCCTGTTATACAAGCGAGAGTCGCAACCCAGGCAATGACACATGTGGGTGAAGGCTGTGATGCTTCTTCCTGCATGGATTTCCTCCTGTGTCAGATTGGCACGGCCCGGAATCTCCGGCCCTGTGGAGCCGTATTATAACCCGTAAACCTCAGAACTCAAACTGGCGGCTCAGTGGCGGGCGTATTTTCTTTGAGGACATTCAGACGGGAGGGCGAACTCTCTGCCGATCCTGACGTTCGCCCCGCGAACTTCCGCCTCTCAGGAATGTCTAAGGCTGTCGGGCCTTATCCCCCGAATAGAGACTATCAGAAAGAAGAGATATGCCGACCAAACCTGCTTTGCTTCTTTGCCTTTGTCTTTTCACTGCAAGTATCGAGCTCACCGCGTATGCCGCACCTACGGCCGACAAGCCACCCTCTGAACCAGGGAAAACCCTTTTCGAAACCAAAGCGGATGCTTCGTTCGTGCTGAAGATTGGCTTTCGCGTCGGGAGGTCAAAAGAGGGCGGCACTGTCACTCTCCACGGCTCCGAGCGTGGCACGGGATATCGACTCGAGATCGGGGAGCGAGGTCTCCTCCTCTTCGGGGAGGGGGGGGGAAAGTCACGCGAGCTCTCTCAAGTCCCCGCGGCCTTTACTGCACAGAACTCACTCCTGCTAACGTACCGCAAAGACCTCCTCCGCGTCGCCCTCAACGGAAGGAACGTGTGTGAGACCCGCGAGAAGGTCCAGCCGGTGAGTCGCATCACCATTGTGGGGAAGGCGGCTCTTTGGGAGCTCCTTGAGGAACCTCGGTATCAGCCCACGGACAGGATCTTCCTCGCGGATGATTTCATGACGACTCCTGAAGAACCCTCCCGGTGGAAAGCACTGAAAGGGACCTGGCACATTGCCGGTGTTTCCCTCCCCAAGCACGCCTCCGACCCGTTCAAGCTGATCGGCTTTGCCGACAGCGCCGCGGGGATAGTCCTGAACACCGACTCTCGTTGGTTCTGGAGCGATTACCAGGCGGCGACCTCCGGTAAGCTTGAAGGACGAGACTCCGGCATGGGTGTCATGTTCGGCTATCACAACCCCACCAACTACTATATCTTCTCGTGGGGAGGTCCAAACTCGCGCGAAGGGGATGCCAACCGGCTCAGGTTGTGCAGGCATGAGGGGGATCGGACTGTGGTGCTTGCAGAACGAGAAGCCTTTGCCAGGAACGGACAGTGGTATCGCTTGTCAGTCTCCTCACGAGGGGGCCGGATGTCCGCCTTCGTGGACGAGAACGAGGTCTTGACTGCCAGCGATCCAGGGATTATCGGAGGACAAGCAGGGCTTTACGCCGCAGGTCACCAGGGCGCGGAATTCGATGACGTGCTCATTCAATCGTGCGACACCCCGACCCCTACCACCCGGAAGACCGATCGTCCTGACTCGTCGTGGCAGAATCGCGAATTCGCTACCGATCCCTTCATGGTTTCCTGGGGAAACACTCAGGCGGAGTGGACCGCAAGCACACGCCAGGGCCAGACGTGGTACTGGCACAGAGGTTACCTGTTTGAATCCGCTACGGTCTCACTCGACGCGGCAAGTCGGGAAGTCGCCGAGGTGTGTCTCTTTGGAGCCTCCGAGGGAGAGAAGAACGAGGGGTATTGTGTCACGTCCACCGACGGCAAGGTGACACTGAGAAAGGCAGGCCATGAACTGGCTTCAGCGGCCTCCAAACTGAGACCTGCTCTCGTCAGCGTCGATGGCGGCAGAATCGAAGTGTGGGATGAAGAGAAGAAGCTGCTCGCCTATACCGATCTCACTCCGATTCGCAGCGGACAGGTCGGAGTACGGTTCTCCAACTCCGGTTCTCTTGCCATGGCGTCCCGAGGGGTTCACGTTTCATCTCCGGCGATGGTGGAGTATCAATTCGACTCGGCGCCAGCGGATTGGGAAATCGAGTCGGGAGACTGGCTCGCGACGAACCGGTGGGCGTGCGTTCCGGTGTGGAATTTCTTCGGGGGTAGGGGAGACCCGATTGCGACTCTCTGGAACAAACGCGAGTTTGGCGGAGATCAATGGATCGAGGCGTTCGTTGCTCCGCGTGAGGGAACTACCGACCGGATGCACTTCACGTTTCCGCTGAACCTGAACATTACTTTCTGTGCCGAAGAGGAGAAGCTGGGTTCAGGCTACTCCCTGGTCTACCGGATTCATGACCAGTCAACCGTGCTGTATCGTCGTGGGGAAGCGGTCGCGGTGTGCAAGGACCTGATCCTGCCGAACTGGAGGAACGACCAGGCCTTTGTTTACGCCCGAGTGACGCAAACCTGGCAGCACCTCCAGATTCTCAGGCAGGGAGGACGCGTCCGTGTGTGGGTGGAGGTCCCTTCCGAGGGTGTGGGACACCTGGAGCGGCGCCTGGTGATTGACTACACCGATCCTTCTCCGCTTAAGGGGAAGCGACTCGCTTTGTGGTCCTGGGGAAAGAACGGCATAGCGATTGCTCGTGTCCGTATCGCAGCCGAGGAGCGTGGTAAGCCAATCCCGAGCTTTCTTGACTCACCCCAAACAACGCCCGCGGTGAAAACGGGGACTCAGTTGACTAACGCCATCAACGGTGGGTACTTTCGGACCAATCTCATCGACCACCCGGTGGAAGTGCAATCCTTGCCGGTCGTATCCTTCGACTACCGTGCACGGAAAGACACCTCCCTCGCCCTCTATGCGGTTGCCGGTGGGCAACGGTTTCGGGCGTCCTTTCTTGGGAAAGTGAGCGACGATGGCGATACGGTCCCAATGGGAGAAGTTGAATCCATCGAGGGCAACCCCGACGCCGCCAAATCCCCGAACGAAGCGGGGCGCGTTTCCTTTCCCCTGCTGCACGCGCTCCGGTCTTTCTTCCCTTCGGGAGAATTGCCCAAGCTGGAAGAACTGTACGTCGCCAATCTCAGCAACGACGTAGAACAATTGGCCGGTTTGAAGGTGAACCCGAAAGGCAGCTCCTTCGAGTTGCGAACACTTGGAGCCGCCAAGAGGGCAGGTCCGGTGTTTACACTTACTTCACCGAAAGACCCGGAGCTTACCTCCCCCGAGATACACATCGCGATGACCGGGGAAACTGCTGACCCGGGGAATTACGCATTCGCGCTCAACGGCCATGCGGCCAAGTTGGGAACTCCGTGCCTGAGTTGGCAGGGCAACAAGCACGAATTCCTCCTGGATTTGACTCACGCGGGGGAAGCGCTCAAAGGTGGTAAGAGCCTGCGCCTGACCATCGTCGCGCCTGAGGCAAACGGCAAGAGAGAGCAGGTCTTTTCCCACGAATGGACGGTCAGTCCGTCTGCGGACAAGTCGCCGCCGCCCCGCCCTGTTGTCTCGACCTCTCTCTCGCCGGACCGCGTCGACACCTTTGAAACCGATCTCGGCGAGTGGTCGTCGCTGGGGGGGGACCAGGGAGCGTCCCTGTGGCGTGACGACTCCACGAAAGCAGACGGCAACTGCAGCTTGCGTCTGTATCACCGAGGGATATCGGGGACCTTCGGGGTTGTCGTTCGGCAGAGGCCCTTCGATGCGCGTCGATGGCCGATCCTCACCTTTTCCTACCTTATCGAGCCGGAGACGTACCTGAACCTTGTCTGTGAGCTGGGGGGCAAATGGTACGAGATTCGGTTCACCGACGACGACAACACGTTCCCGATTGTCGGAGCTGTGCAAGGCGTCAAGGCGGATGGGAACTGGCATGACGCGGAAGTCGATCTGCTCGCCGCCGTGCAGCGGTCCGGTTCCGATACCACCTTGGTGTCCAAGCTGTTCTTTGCAGACGCTGGCATCATGAACAACCTCCACGACCGTGCATGGCATGTCGATAACTTCCGCTTCGTTCCGGCCTTGCCCGTGGGACGAAGCAGCGTCCTGAAATGGTCGTCCGAGGACCTGAGCGGCATCGCCGGATACAGTTGGGTCTTCGATGGCACGCCGGACACGCTTCCTGATGAGACCATCGAGGCAGAGGGCGCCGGCTCCGCCCTTCCCGCAGGAACCTCCTACTTCCATGTGAGAGCAAAGGACAGCGCGGGGAACTGGGGTCCCGCCTCCCACTTCCGCTTTGTCGCTTTGCCCGATGCGAGAGAGAGTGCCGCCGCCGAGGTCTCTCACAAAGAAGGGGAGAGGATCGCCGCTCCAGAGGTGACTGTGAAGTTGACCGGCAGCAGCCCGATCGACATCGAGACGATTCGTTGGCGCTGCAAAGTTGGTGACCGATGGAAGGAGTATCTTGCCGGAGATGGTCATCTGACCTTCAGTTCAGCTACGCGATTGCTTGAGTGGCGCGATCCGGAGATACCGGACGGCGCGCAAGAAGGCAAGCCCTGTGACCTGACCTGCCAGTTGCAGGCCAGCAACCTCGCAGGCGATCCGGTGGTCGACAAGCAATGGCACTGGACGGTTGACCCCGCTCTGGACAAGACCGCGCCGGCGGCTCCCTTCATTACCTACCTGCCTGCGGACTCGCTATGCCGCTACGACTTCGAGAAAGGAATGCCCGAGGGGGTCGAGCTTCGGCGCTCCGCGTGGCTCCTCCACGAGGACGGCAACGCGGCGGTCGGTGCGGGTTGCGCCCGGGCGGTGAATCTCGAGGCGAATGACTTTTTCTCTACGTTCTTGAGAAAGCCGTCGTTTGAAGTAAGTCGTTACCCTCGGGTCGCTTTCGACTACCGCTTCGAGTACGGCGGCTGCAATCTCAACGTGTGCTCCGTCGTGAACGGGGACATGCAGATCGTCGAATTCGCCGGGGCGAACGGCGCCTACCCCGTCTTCAAGCAGAACACAATTGGGGCCATCCCAGGAGTCCTCCAGGATGGGATGTGGCATCACGCGGAGTTTGACTTTGGGGCATTTCTTCGTAAGAGATACCCCGACACCCCGCGGTTCTATGCCGATTATCTCGGTACCTGGTCGACGGGTGTGAATACAAGCTACGACAATCCCTCTGGAGTCAGCCTGTGGCTCGACAACATAACGATTTACTCACCGGAGTCCACGTCCGCGGGTTTCCAGTGGCAAGCTCCGCCTGATGCGAGTGGCATCGCCGGGTACTCTTACCTTGTGGATCAGCAGAAGGACACCGTTCCCGAGGAGAAAGTAATGACTCATGACCGTCAGTGCCATCTGGACGGTCTGAAACCCGGTGCGTGGTTTTTCCACCTAAGGGCGTGTGATCGAGCAGGAAACTGGGGCCCCCCAAGCCACTGCGCCTTCGACCTCACGGAACCCAAGCCGCCGCAACGCTGACTTGTAGTAATGACTTCAATCAGTTCTCCACCTATGAAGGATCGAAATCCCTACAAGAGAATCCTCATGATCCGGATGGACAACTTCGCCGCCTTGACCTCCCGCATCAACGCGGGGAAGAGCAGCACACCAGGGCGGGAGTCGTTATACGCGTCACGCGCCTTGGACTTAAAATATGCCCGCGGTGAAGAACCAAAGGGTGAACAACAGCACGAACGATAGAAGAACCGTGAAGCAATAATACAGCGACCTGTTGATTCTGTCCCTTGAAACGTTCACATATACAAGGCAAGCAATGCTGAGACAGATGGAAATCATCTCCAGCATTGTCATGCTTGTGCTCAAGTAATAGGGCAAGTATTGAATGTAGGGTGTGTTGCTCATGATCTTCTTCTCCTGATTTGATGTCCATGAAGACAGGTGCGTTGCCTTCGACTAACCCATGTTGCTGACCTGGGCAACTCTCCAACTGTAAGGAACCCCCATCCGGGCTTCGCCCACCTTCCCCCGCTGTCGCAGGGGAAGGAACGTTCCCTCCCCTGTCCCGATGACGGAGGAATCGGGACGGGGACGGGGTGGTCGTCACTACTTCGGTGGCAGGCCGTCGCCGCCGGTGCCGCCACCGCCGCCGGTCCCACCACCGGTCCCACCGCCGGTTCCCCCGTCCGCTCCCGGTGCGGCTTTGTGGCCGGGGATCAGGCGGACCAGTTCGCCGTCGGGGGTGCCGTCCGGGAAGACCAGGCAGGCGTCGATGTACCACTCCACACAATCCTCCCATAGGTTCCCCACCATCAGGTAGAACTTCTGCCGCTCATCCCGCTCAGTGGTGACGGCGTCCGTGCAGACCTGCTGGTTCGTCAGCGCAAGGTTGTAGAGGGTGGTGAAAGCAGTATTGGTGTTCTCTGCGGTCGGGCTCCAAGCCGCGCCGGGAAGCCGCTGCCAGGTTGACAGCCATTCTCGACCCTCCTCCAGTTTGTCCTGACGGTCATCCCCACTCGCCAGGAGCGGCTTCAGCAACGCCAGGGCCCCATCGTTCCGGCGGTACTTTGACAGCGCGCCATGCCCAGCCGCGCCTGCGCGGTCCAGCCGTGCAAGTCTTCCAGAACGTCCCCAAAGGCAATGCCTGCGTCTCCTCTCAAAGATTGACTTGATTCTTCCTGACCTTGCTGTCTCTGGTTGAGCCACGCAAGGTGATGGACACCGACAATCGGGCACCGATTCTCTTCAATTTCCCATCGTTTCCCTTCCATCGGACGCCGTTTCCCATAAATCGGGCATCGACAGCCGACAGTTTGCCATCGACACCCGTCAGTCGGGCATCGACAGCCGACAGTTTGCCATCGACACCGGTCAGTCGGGCATCGACAGTCGTCAGTTTGCCATCGACACCGGTCAGTCGGGCATCGACACCGGACAGTGGGCTTCCTGTCGTCGTCAGTCGGTCATCGACAGCGGACCATCGGCTTCCTGTCGCCGTCAGTCGGGCATCGACACCGGCCCATCGGTCTCCTGTCGCCGTCAGTCGGGCATCGACAGCGGACCATCGGCTTCCTGTCGCCGTCAGTCGGGCATCTACCGCCGACAATCGGTCTCCTGTCGCCGTCAGTCGATCATCTACCGCCGACCATCGGCTTCCTGTCGCTGTCAGTCGGGCATCTACAGCCGTCAATCACTTCGCTGAACCCATCGGCTCCGTGGGGCAAGATGGGAAAGGAAGGAGTCTCTTCCTGCCTCCTTCGTGTGGTCAATTGCAGCGACCTATGCTTTCAGTTGCTCCCAGAGCGCGCGATAGTAGTGCATTACCGTGATCGGGTCGGTGCTGTGGGGGATCTCTGCCATCATGTAGCCTTGATAGTCTGCGGATTTCAGAAGCTGGAATACCGTCTTCCACGGATACTCACGAGTATAGAGGTTGTTGATGTGGACATGACGAATCTGTCGCTGCAGCAGGTTGAAGTACGTCTCTACCGATCCGTTCTCATCAAGGTCGGCCATGTTGCAGTTCCAGCACGCGCTGACTTGAGGATGGTTGGCGACCTGGAGGATGCGGTGGATGTACGGGGGATGGCAGGTTCCCGCGCCGTGGACTTCGAGCCAGATTTCAACCCCGTATCCGGCCGCGTATTCGCCGCATTCCTTCAGAGCGTTGCCGATCTGTTGGAGGGTCTCCTCGACGGGGATGCCCTTGTCTTCATGCAGGTGATTGGGGCGGACCTTGACCCCGGCCGCGCCGATATCATGAGCCAGGCGGACGAACTCCTTCGTCTCCTCAATGTTCTTCCTCACAACGGACTCCTCCGGCGAATCGTACTCACACGCGGAGCCCAGTCCGACGAGTCGCACTCTAGCTCCCGCAAATCGAGCTCTCACTTGCTCGCGTTCTTCCGGGCTCATGGTCGGCTCAACGCCGTGGGAGTGAGTGGTCCTGAGCTCCACGGCTCCAAAACCAGTCTCTTCACAACGCTGGATGACCGTGTCAAGATCCCAATCGTGAGCCATATTATAGGTGACCAGACCCAAGTGCATCGCATCCTCCATGCCGGTGAGATCGGGAGAGAGAACTCCCGCTACGCGGCGACATTATAAA
>JACQGJ010000244.1 GCA_016199605.1 Armatimonadota bacterium
CGGTCGCCGTGCCGTTCCTGTCACGGTAGGAACGAAACGTATCGCCCGGCAGGAACGGCACGGCGACCGTTCCCTACCGCGCAAACCTCACATTGGATAATGCACACCCGATGTTCCGAGAGATTGACAGGAAGTTCGTCACGATTGTATCATTCGCTGAAAGTTGGGCAGGCCTTGTGCCTGTCTGGACACGCGGGTGATGCGTTACTCCAGCGGTATGTACGTCCGCGTGGCGTTCGCAAGGGCGGCGCATTGGGATCCGGAGATCCTGATGGTGGACGAGGTGCTGGCAGTGGGCGATGCAGCGTTTCAGAAGAAGTGTCTGGTGAAGATGGGGGACGTGGGAGGGGACCCGAGCGGAATGATTCGGCGGATATCCTGCGCTTTGGGAAGTGAGAGTGATATAATGGCGGCGAAAGGAGGAAATCGCTATGCCGGTTATAAGCATAGATTTGCCAAGACCCGTCTGGGAAGAGTTCAATGCCCAAGCAGAGGCAACTCAACAACAAGTGCAGGAGGTCATTCTAAGTCGCTTGCTGACCCAAGGGGAAACCAGGGGGCTGTATCAGCGTTTTTGTGATGAGAATCCCGACCTTTTCGTAACGAAAGAAGAGGAGGCCGCCCCTCGCCGCCGTGCGTTGTCCGTGGAGGAACGACGAACGCTGGCTGAAAAAGCTGGGCGCGGCGGGTCCTTAAGCGCGCAGCTTATTGCAGAACGCCGAGAGCAGCCCTGATGGCTTTCTACCAGTTTGACAGCAGTGGCATTCTGAAACGCTACGTGGCTGAGACTGGCACCGGTTGGATTGCGGCGATCTGCGACCCAGCCAGTGGACACGTAATTGGGCTGTCCCGCCTGGCCAAAGCGGAAGTGTGCAGCGCGTTGTGTCGTCGCTGTCGTTAGGGTTGGCTTTCCCAGGATGAACGGGACCGTCTGATCGATTGCTTTCTTCACGATTGCCGGATGCAGTATCGGTTGACGCTCGTGACCGATGCATTTCTGCTGCAAGCAGTGGAACTAATGAAGCGACACCCATTGCGCGCTTACGATGCGGTACAGTTGGCGACCGCGCTGGAGGTTAACGAACGGCTCCCAAGCACGGGTTTGCCACCGGTTATTTTTGTCTCGGCGGATGACCAACTTCTAACAGCGGCCCGAGCACAGGGTCTGTCCATTGAGAATCCGAATGTTCATCCCTGATCCAGTCACCACCCATGGCTCCAAGCCCCTGCGCTTCATCCAGCATCCAGTATCCAGCATCATGAGTAACCCCGTCATCAAAGTCGAAAACCTGGGCAAACTGTACAAGATCGGCGCGCGGCAGGAACGCTACCTCACCCTCCGCGACCAGATCGCCAACGCCGTCGCCTCGCCCTTCCGGCGGCTGCGCAAAGGTGTCAGGTGTCAGGTGTGACGGAGACGGAAGCAGTCCCGTGGTCAGTGGTCATTCTTCACCCGCTCACCCACTCACCCCCTCACCCGCACACGACTTCATCTGGGCCCTCAAGGACGTTAGTTTTGAGGTGAACCAGGGCGAAGTCCCAAGAAACACGGAGTGTTTCACATCATCCGGCCGCAACGGGTCGGGGAAGAGCACGCTGCTCAAGATCCTGTCGCGGATTGTAGAGCCGACGGAGGGCCGGGTCGAGATTCGCGGACGAGTCGCCTCCCTCCTCGAAGTCGGCACCGGCTTCCACCCGGAGCTGACCGGGCGGGAGAACATCATGTGATTGCGAAATTCGGAATTCGGATTTCAGAATGGGTCCGTCTCTCTTCAAATCCGAAATCCGTCTTGCCTTCCAATCTGCAATCTGAAATCTCAAATCTGAAATCCGCTGAGGTGTTGGCAGTAGGCGATGCGACCTTCCAGAAGAAGTGCCCGGGGAGGATGGGGGACGTGGCGAAGGAAGGGCGGACGGTGTGGGCCACGATTGACAAAAGGGGGGTTATGCGTTAAAACAACGTGGCTATGAGGGTCGAACAGCAAGGAACTCGTCCAAGAATAAAGCCGCGGTTATAGTCCCACTTCACAAATGTTTGTATGACATCAGTCAGTGAAAAACGCGGAGATGTTTTTGGACGAGTTCCAATGGACGGGAGGACGACTATGGCAGAGCAACAGGTGTTGGAGGTTCAACAAGGGATATGGATCGAAGAACGGTGGCTCCGCAACGCCCGATTGGGTGCCCGCTTACAGGTGGTAGTGCAGCCGGGAGAGATTCGCCTCCTGGAGGCGCCAACAGAAGTGTCGCCGCAAGAACCTTCTGAGACGGGGTGGAAGGTCTTCCGATCCCTCGGGCAGGACGCATCACCGGGCCGATTGATCAGCGCCTCCGCGGAACACGACCGCTATCTTTATGGGAAAGGTTCATGAGGCAGATGTTCGTCGACACGAGTGCGTGGGACGCCCTTGCTGACGGCGGTGATCCCAACCATGAAACCGCGTCGTTGTTCAGGGATGAGATTGCTGGACACTGCCGGTTGGTGGTGACCAACTACATCCTGGACGAATTGTATACCTTGCTGTTGATGAACGTTGGGTACCAACGCACTGTGGCTTTCAAACGCCAACTCGACGCTTTGGTGCAAGAAAGTGTTCTGGAAGCGGTCTGGGTCTCAGAGAATGTAGCGGCCGAGGCGTGGGAGGTATTTGAACGATTCAACGTCGACAAGCAGTGGTCGTTCACCGACTGTGTGTCCTATGTGGTGATGAAGCAGCATGGCATAGCGGAGGCGTTTGCCTTTGATCACCACTTTGAGCAGATGGGGTTCTTGCGCCACCCGTAGTCAGCAGTCCGTGGTCAGTTGTCCCTCTTCATTCGCTGTTCGCCACATGTGCCGCATACCTTGGTAACGGTTTCGGGTTCGCAGTATCGAGCATCCAGCATCCAGCATCATGTCCAAGCCCATCATCGAAGTCCACGACTTGTCCAAGCTCTACCGCCTCGGCGTCATCGGCGCGACGACCCTGCGCGACTCCTTCGACCGCTGGCTCACGCGCCTGCGGCGCAATGGGCGAAGGGGCGAAGGGGTGAAGGGGTGAACGGGCGAACGGGTGAACGGGTGAAGGGTCAACCAGCATCGAACATCGAGCATCGAGCACCGAATCGCAAATCAAAAATCTGGAGCGCTGTCCAATCATCCTTCATCCTTCATCCTTCCGAAGACACCATTTGGGCCTTGAAAGATGTCTCCTTCGAAGTCCAGCAGGGCGAAGTCCTAAGAAACACGGAGTGTTGGAGAAACGCAAAGCGTTTCACGTCTCTCGGCCGCAACGGCGCGGGGAAATCCACGCTCTTGAAAATCCTCTCCCGAATTACAGAACCTTCGCGTGGCTTCGCGACCCTTCGCGGAAGAGTGGCTTCCCTCCTCGAAGTCGGCACCGGCTTTCATCCCGAGCTGACCGGGCGGGAGAACATCGCTGCATGTGATTGCGGAATTCGGAATGCGGATTTCAGAATGGGTTCGTCTCTCTTCAAATCCGCAATCCGAAATCCGTCTTGCCTTGCAATCTGAAATCTGAAATCTCAAATCTGAAATCCGCTGAGGTGCCGGCGGTGGGGGATGCGGGGTCTCAGAAGAAGTGCCTGGGGAAGATGGGAGACATAGTGAAGGAAGGGCGGACGGTGCTGTTTGTGGGCAATAATATGCAGGCGATAACAGTCTTCACGAGTATGGAAGACGCAGCGAATGATAAAAGGGAGAGTGATTGCTATGGTTCAGGCGATTGGAGAGGCCGTCAGCGCGGTCGTTATCTCAGGTATGCGCGAGGGCGAGGTGCTCCTCCTTGACCCCAGGGTGGTATCGCAAGCCCCAACTGCGGAGGGTGTGGAATCCATCGTCCTGCTCAACGATGCTTTAGACACCTTGAACGCAGCCCTGGATCGTTGGATTTCCGGTACCAGGGCGAGCGCTCATGACTATGTGGCGGCAGCGGAACGTCTGGAGAGCAGGCAATGAATATCCTGGAGACACTTCAGCGCATCGCTGCCACAACGCAACGCCTGGATATGGCGCTGGTGGAAATCGAACGCGAACGTGCTGCCCGGCAGCGATTTGAGGATGCCATTGTCAACCAGACGGGACGGCTGGAAGTGCGGGTATCGGAGATGCGGGAACGCTTGGCGCGGTTGGAGGCCTCACGCGAAGCTGACCGATCTCAGATGTCCGCGGAGTTAGCACGCTTTCAAGCGGAAGTGGAGCGGGCGGAGATGAGATTGACGCGGTTTCTTCCCGCGCAAAGCGAGCCACGCGTCCTGCCGGATTGTGAGGAAGAAGGAAGCAAACATGAGTGAGATGAGGTGTGCATTATCTATTCTGATGTCGCCAACCTCGTAGC
>JACQGJ010000245.1 GCA_016199605.1 Armatimonadota bacterium
AGTTGTCCACGTTCATCAACATCTGCGTGATAGTCTTGTCCGCCCAGCCGCTGTCGAAGTACTCCCAGTAGCCGTCGTGCATCGCATACCGGAAGACGTTCTCCATCGCGCCGTAATCCTGTGCCTGATCCACGTCTCCCCGGTAGGTCTGGCACGCTCCGTGGAAGTAAGCGCGAACGCCGTCACGCCAGTTGGTCAGCGTTGGTCGCGCACCCTCGTCAGGATTTCCATAGGTGAGCAGGCCATCCACGAGCAGGAAGAAAGCCATCGAGCCGGAGGCAAGGTGCCGGGAGCCAACGCCCCCGGCGCCATGGGCGCTGAACGGGACATCATGGAACAGATTGCGGTCGGTCTCCCACAACTCTTCGCGGCTCAGGACTCCTGCGTGTTGGAGAATCATCCAACCGCGGACTGCATACTCAAGCGCGTAGTCGTCGCACGTCCGAATGTCACCATGGTAATAACTACCGTCGAAACGACGGTTCATCTCGAGCAGCACGCCGCCGGCGCGCCGGGCAAAGGCGACTTCGCCGGTCCAGGCGTACTTCAATGCATCGTTGCAGAGCTCCGCCAGATGACCACTGGTTACGACTGCTCCAATGGAACGCTGTGGATTCGCCTTCACCTCGGCGATGGCTTGATCGAAGGCCGGCTTCAACTCCGGGCCTGCCTGCACCTCCAGGATCTGAGACAAGACGAGGTCATCACCTTTCCTTGCTGACTTCAGCCGCGTCTTCAGAGCCTCCAACCCCCGCTGCGCTCCCGCCGCGGTGCTCGCACCAAGAATCAACTCCTGACGTTGTGTGCCATAAGGGTTGACTACGGTGCGCAGCTCATACCCGTCGCCGCCTGGGTAGCGACCGTCCGATGCATCCAACCAGCGGCCATAGAGGGGCAGAATTGCGCGGTTGTTGAGGGCGTTGCCGACGAGGATAAGGTTCTTGTTGCGGTACTCTTCGGAGACGGTTCGGCCATCCTGTCCGACCACGACTTTGTCTTCCACCAGAGGGACGGCCAGGCCAGTTTGCTCACCCAACGTTGCGGCGAGGTCTTCCGCTACCGTTCGCATGTCGGCGTCGGAGGGAGCGACGATGACCGCCTGTGGCGCGCCTCCAACCACAATTGGCAGGTCGCCGTTGACCTGCCGCGGGAGCATCTTGCCCTGCTGTGCAGTGGCGAGATCCATCGAGCCGAGAAGAAGCAACCAGACGGACAGAGAAAGACAGTGAACTATGGACACGGATGTAAACTCCTTCGAGCGTGTGCCGCATTATATCCTCGCCGAAGAGCACGTGCAACACCGGGAGGGCGCGTTGTTGACCGAAGATCCCACTATCGCTATAATCACGCCGAGAGGTGACTACAATGGCTGACAACGCTGCAATGGTCTCCATTCCTGAAACCGAAGCCGCCTTCCCCAACGAATGGCTGGCGTTTGAGGTAATGGACTCGGACGAGAGAGGTTTTCCCCTCCGTGGACGGCTGATAGCTCATGCTCCCAGACGCGCCCCGATTGAGGAGGCGGTCCTGGAAGCCCAGCCCGATGATTTTTATGTCGTGTGGACCGGTGAGCGTCCTCCGAAAGGAATGGCGTATCTCCTGTGACAGATCATGAATTCGCTCCCGGGGAGCCACTGCCCGGGGTCCACTGTTTCGCGCAGCACATCGGCAAGCGAGCACGCCTCTGGATGGCTTTGGACACAGGAGCGACCTGTGTGACAATCTCCAGAAAATGGTTGGAGGCCTTGGGCTATGACCTCGCCGCCGCCGAGCAGTCTGTTTCTTTCGGTGATGCCTCACAATCGCATGTTGCCCGAGTCGTCTTGCTGGACTGCTTCGGTCTGTCAGGGGCAGAGGAAGCGGAGGTTGAGTGCGTGGCTCATACGTTGCCGGAATCCTATGGTCTTGACGGAATCATTGGTCTGAACTATCTCTGCAGGTTCAGGAAGGTAACGCTCGATTTCGGTGACAGTGTATTGACTCTCGATCGTGGCGAGTCCGTCGTTCCTTCCAGCGCCTGAACTGCTGGGGCGACGTTCCCCCAAGGTGAGCCAGATTACGGCTTCTTCTCCACCTTCCCCACATACGTCCTCACCTCATTCGGGAAGTTGATGCGCTCATGCGAGATGACACGTCCTTCCTCGGCATCTGTAAGCCCCTGCTCTACCTTCTCGCGAACGTACAGTTCTCGCACAACCTCCTCCCAGGACACTTCGTCAGGCAATCGAGAGATCGTTTCGAGAGCCGCCTGTTTCACGGTGTTCATCTTTTTTCCTCCTGCTCCATCTCTACCGTCGCCCCACATTACATACTTCAGCAACCGCCGGTCAAGGATTCCCCTGCCTGCGTTCCTCCACCTTCCCCACGTACATCCTCACCTGATTACGGAAGTCGAGCGTGCGTTGCAGCGCGTTGAGGAGATCGGCGGGTTTCTGGTCGGTCTTGTCAGCGAAGGTGATAAAGTGCGCCGCGGGCGCGCCCCACTCGATGCCGACGCCTCCCCATCCACCGCCGGGGCCGGTCATGTGGGTCGCCGCCACTTCGGGAGTGAGGTTCGCCAACACGAAACCATCGGCGCGGGTTTTCGCACACCAGGTCGTCCCGTGACCAACTGCGTGAGTCTGCTCGGTAGATTTGCAGACAGGTTCCGTGTGGCCATTCGAGAAGATCGCCGTGCCAGGCGTCGGTGAGTCGGCTGCGAAGCTCTCGATCCGGTCATAGTCCCAGTAGAAGCTGACCGGCGGATCGAGCATGACCTCCACCCAGGACGTTCCCGTGAAGAAGTTGAAGACCTTCTCCTTCCCGGTCAGCTTCGACTTGCAGCGGTAGCGCACCATCACGGGCCCCTTCGCTTCCTGCGTCAATTCGAACTCAGCCGTGCGGTCGTTGGTGCCATAGTCGGAGAATCCCGCCCAGTCTCTCTCGCCGGGCTCCGTGACGTCCTTATTGTCGAGCGACTTTACCTGCCACACATAGAGGTGCGCGCCTTCCTTGCCGAGCAGAATCCGGTAGTGGTCATTCTCGACCCAGACGCCTTCGGCTTTGTCGCTGGCCGCAATTCCCTTCTCGGTGACCGGGGGGGTCTCCGTCCCTCCTTGAGCATCGAAGTAAAGCGCGTAGGACTTCGAGATCTTCGCCGGGGTCGTGCCACGCAGCATGAAGACGATGTTTCCTGCCGCTCCTTCCTTGTCCGGATCGAACTGGCATGGGACCTCGCCAACGATCTCTCCGGTGGGTTTGCACTCGACCAATCGCACGGATCGCGGATCGAGCGGCTTTGGCAATCCGCTCAGGTTGACGTGCAATTCCACCGGGCAATCCACCCGCGAAAGGTCGCCGGTGTCAATGCGAATCGGCAGGCGATACGACCACGCCTCGTTCCACCACGGCGCATTGGCAGGCAGGATGGGGGAGCGGGAGGGAAGCGCCTTCGTGTTGCGAGCGGTCGTCTCCACGACCTCGAGACCGATGCTGCGGGGATCGGGCAAGGTTGCGGTCTTGTCGAGGTCCTCAACCGCCTTGCGGAGGAGTTGCTCCTCATCCGAAAACTGCTTGAGCAGGCTATCATAGCGTTTCAGGATGTTATCGAGAGACGACGGACGATTCTCCAGCCGCCACAGCCGTTCGTATTCGGATCGGATTCCGCTCAGTTCGCTGCTGAGCTTCCCAAACGAATCCAGCGCACGCTGCATGGCTTTTCGCCCTGCGGAGGTGTCGTTGCCCACGCCCCCGAGGTAGGCTTCGAAGGCTTTCGAGCACTCCTGCGCCGCGGCGACACGCGCCAGGCGACTGTCTGCCAGGAAACGCAGCCGACGGTTAGCGAAGAGGAGATAATCGAGATCCAGCGCGTCGAGCGTGGATTCCCTCTTTGCCTGAGTGAGGAGCTTCGCGACTTCTTCTGTGACTGATTGCAGCTTCCCCGATTGCTCGGTGGTGGCGCGGATCGTCGTCGTCAGCGCACCGAAGGGAGGCTCCCAGAAAGCGGGATCCATGAGACCGCGAGTCAGCCCGATGTTCACGGTGGTCGAGAGCAGCTTGATCGCCTCAGCGACCGCATCGGATTTCGTCCCGTAGCTGACTTGCGAGAAAGCCGCGTCGTAGTCCTTAATACCGGAGTCCTCGGGCCGCCACGAGCAGGCCGCCCCCCAGTTCGTCCCGTAGAAGTTCCAGGAGAAGAGGTTCTCGCCGTCATCATCCCAGGTGGTGTTGAGCACACCCAAGGCGCCGAACTTGGCGCCGTCCCGGATGTAGTTCTGCATGTTGACGACGGCATTCTCGTAATTCGGGAAAATCTGCGACCAGCAGGAAACGCCGGGACAGACCATGAAGTCGAATCCCGCCTTCGTAAACGGCTCAATCGCTCCGTCGTACTTCTCCGCCGCGCCATATCCCCAGGATAGCAGGATCGTATCCTTCGGCAATTGCTGCACGATGGTCGGGTGTTGCAGGGCGATGTCACCCCACATCATCATCCGTTTGCCGTAGCCTTTCAGGATGTCGTGCAGGCGAACCATGTGCTTCACGTAGACCCCGCCGACACCGATCTTCTCGGCCTCCTCCTTACTCGGCCCCTCCCCCAAGCCGTAGGTCTCGTCGCAGTTCACGTTGAACAAGGGGGAATTATAGGCTGGGGCGATCTCGGAGTAGATGTAAGACAGAAACTCGTAGGAGGCTTCACGCGCCGGGGTGATGATGCCCATCGTTTCCCGGAGGTCCTTGACCTCGTCGTGCTTCAGGATGTTATAGAAGTGACCGAAGGACTGGAAGTTGCCGACCAGCTCAACGTGAAACGGCTTGGCATAGTCCGAGAGCTCTTTGACCTCTTCTTCGGTGATCCCGTCCTCCGGCGCGATGAAGGGATATTTCTTCAGCTTGAACACGTGCTCGGTGTAGAAGGTGAGCATGTTCATCTTGAACTCCGCCATCGTGCGGATCTCACGCTTGAAGAAATCCATCGTCGGGATCGGACCGCGGCTGATGTCATCGGAGTAACCACGATACCGCAGCCCCGGCCAGTCGCGGATGCGGACGCAGGGGATCGAATTGCCTGTGCGGTTCGCGCGGATGAGTTGCTTCAAGGTCTGCACACCGTAGAAGACACCGGCGGTCGAGTTGGCAGCGATGAGGAGGCTGCCGGGCGCAACGGAAAGGACGTAACCCTCATTACCGAGTTGAGCATCAACAGTGATCTTCCTTTTCCGCAACTCCCTCTTAATGAGACCATCCGTCGCAAGCCCAAGAAAGATTGGTTTCTTCGCCCGCTTGCCGATGGAGAGCTCCAGTTTCAACTCGCGTTGCGTTTCCTCCGAAAGCTGCATCGCAGCAAAGCGGTCGTCCTCACGCGTGGCATCCCCGAGCACGAGGCTCACGTCGCGGCTGAAGACGAAAGCCCGGGAACGAACTTTGACCTCGCGGGGGGCGGGGATGAGTTTCAGCGCAGCCTTTGGTTGAGCAAAGGTTGCAGGGGAATAAACGAACAAGAGAATCGCAATGCAAAGGTATCGCGACAAGATGGCTCCTCCTCAAAATCTCGGTGCCCGTTCGTCCAGGAGTTGGACTCCTGGACGAACCGCGCTTCGTGACCTGGGAAGACTCCTTCTCATCTCGCGTGGTGCGAAGCCGCGCATGGATGATTCCTCCTCCAAATTCCAGTATCAGCAGACCTCGGTCAGCTATGTCCCCTTCGCCGCCCCGGTCAACTGCCTTGAAGTATAGCCGACCTTCGGACACAGCCGCAACCGGGATCGTTTCCCGGCCTCCGCCCTGAAGACTGCTTGTCGTGGGAACTACCGATTCGGTGCGGGAAGGAGGTCGATGCCTGAATGATCGGGCCGTACCTTCAGCCGTATGCACCACACGGCATTCGTCTGAGCGTCGGCAGTCCCGTGGCCTCCGGTGCTCAGATAAGTGATGAACACGGATCCATCGGGCAGCTCCATGCCTTTGCCGTAGCCGTAGGAATGATCCACGAGGAAGCCATGGTCAGGAGCGGGCGCAATCCATGTCTCGCCGCCATCCGTGCTAAAGATCGCACGAAACCCCGGAGCGCCGGGAGCATAGGATCCGTGCAGGCAGACAAGCGTTCCATCCCGCAGGACATAAAGGCTGGGAGCATACAGCCTCATGCCGAAAGTTGTCGGCTCGATCCAGGTTCGGCCCCCATCGTCCGACCAGCAGATATCACCCTCCGGGCGAGCAACCAGGACGAGGCGACCGTCCGGCAACTGCACCGCGCTCGGCTCCAACAGGTCATGAGAGGATTTGACCTCCGACAGCAATTCCCATGTTTCTCCCCGATCCGCTGACCGAAACACCCCGACCCGCTCCGGTCCTCCCTCTGCAGGAGAACCGTTGACGATAATCAACACTGAGCCGTCTTTGAGTCGCACAAAGGGCCCGTCGGTCTCGTCCGCCAGGAAAGGTGAAGGAAGTCGGCGGGGATTTTGCTCCCAGGTGTTCCCACCATCGAAGGAACGGATCACGTTGACCCGATGAGCCAGAGAGGGATCGTTCCGGTAGTCGCCGCCCTGATAGGTGAAGAAGGAACAGAGAATCGTCCCCTCGGGCAATTCGAGGAAGCTCGGATGGCGGTCGTCCGCGGGTGTGTCGATCATGGTCTCGGGTTTGCTCCACGTCTTCCCCTCGTCCGAGGAACGAGTAATCATGGCGCGCCCGCCGGTGGGAGCCTCCAGGTCTATCGGCATTCCCATCTTGTGATACTCCTCAATCTGCTGCGGCGGATAACGAAGGGGAGTCGGCGCCGAAGCGTGCCAGTAACCCGCGCTGAAACCGACGAGCCATGTCCCGTTGCGAAGCCTGATCGGCGACTCCCAACCAACAAAGCCTCCGTAACCCGGATATGGGTCAGGCTGGTTCTTCCCCGGTCCCACAATAATCCCGCGGCAGTCCTCAGGCTTTAATCTCGATTCGCCCCCCTCAACCACTCTGACAATCGACATTCTGATGTCCTCCTTATTCCCTCGCTCTCAGGCGGAAGCCAGAAAGCCGCCAATCACGGCCAGGATCGGTTTCAGTTCTTTGTGGAAAGGATCGACTTCAACGCCGAAGTTCTCGAGAGCTGTGGCCCCGAGCAGGAAGAGCGATCCTTTCGGAGCGAAGACAACGGGACACGGCATCCTTCCCTCAAGGCCTTCGATTTGGAGGTCGCAGAAGCCGAGCAATCGAGTATCTTGTCGCCTGTCGGCTAAAATCAGGTTGCGCGTGACTGCAGGCTCAACGTCAATGCCTTCGAGACAGTCCTCGGGGACAAAGGAGTACAGCGCACCCGTGTCGATCCAGAAATCCTGTTCAAAAAATCGATCCGGGTAACGGCTATTGGATAGTCTCACCCTCTTCTTGAACATACCCATCATACACCTCCCGGTCGCACAGTATCCTCCAACAACCCGCATGTTACTCCTGCAATCTCACGCGGTCAAGGTTCAAAGGTGTGCATTATCCAAAGTGAGGTTTGGCTACTGTAGGGAACGGTCGCCGTGCCGTTCCTGTCACGGCAGGATCGAAACGTATCGCCCGGCAGGAACGGCACGGCGACCGTTCCCTACCCGTGGCTACGAGGTTGGCGACATCAGAATAGATAATGCACACAGGTTCAACTCCAACAACCGCTCCAGTATCTCCCCATCGCTCATGCCCGCGTCCCAGCCGTAGGCGGCGAAGACGGCTTCGTCGAGCTTCCGGTGAACGAGGTCGAGCCAGGTGGGGCGTTGGTTGTAGAGGTTGGTGAGGGTGCGCTTGGCCAGCTTCGCGGCGCAGTCGGCGTCGCGAGGGACGAGGCGGGGGTAACGAACCAAGCCAATTTGCGATTTTTGATTGGCGATTTCCGATTTGGGAATCTCGATGTATCGGCTCCACGGGCCGTCAACCGAGCCGGGGAATTCGAGAATTTCCTCCTTCGTCCATTCCGGCGGGTTGAGCCACGCGTTGCGGAGGGTGTCGAGTTCTTTCGCTGCTTCGGCAATCGCGGTTTCCTGATCCGGCGTCGGTTCGGGGAACGGGAACGTCTCGAAGCAGGTGGTGGGGGTGTAACGCGGCCGCGTCTCCAGCCGCGTCCCCAACTTCAGTGCCCACACCTCGTGCAGCCGCGAGTGCAGCACGCCGAAGAAGTAGTCGTCGGAACGGGCGAAGACGATCAACTGATGGTCAGGCAGGATCGGATGTCTCAACCAAACAAAGACTCGATGTTTCGAGGTGGTGGTTGTCACAATGAACCTATCGAGGGGAGCGACTCTGTTTCGCATCTCGGGACGCATTCGTTGTGGACGCCACCAGTTTTCACGAAGCCACCGATCACGATTTGCGTCCCGTGCGGGCTTCACCCGCTCGACGACCATTGCATGTGGAAGCTCATACAAGCAAGCCGCAGACAACTCCAGGTCTCCGTTATCAATGATCCATCTGAGCGCGATGCGCTTGAGCAGGTCTTCGCTGTTCACCACAGGTCGCACTACGTCACTGTTCGGTCGTGTGTGAGGGTTACCTCCTGCATGAAGCAAAGTCAGCGCTTCGGTCTCGTCGACGTCGAAGCTTCCGCCTTTGCAGCTTCCAAGGAATGCGAGTGACTTATTCGACGGGAGATCTCTGGCCGATGTGAGATCAGAGAACGCTGTGAGATTGGCATTGATTACCTCGGCGGATCCTCCGTCAAGGCTTCGTTGTTCTTCCGCTCCAATGTCAAACCCCACCATCGAAACGTGCACATTCGCCCCGTCGAGAATCCATGGTCGGTCACTCTCGGCGAAGAAGATGTCGCCGGTTTCCTTGATGCGCTTGAGGACTTCGCGATTCGCGCCGCCGCGGATGCCTTGCGTCGCGAGCAGTCCTGCCCGTTTGCACTTGCC
>JACQGJ010000246.1 GCA_016199605.1 Armatimonadota bacterium
CGGCGGGCGGGTTCGACAGTCCAACTGTCTCACAACAATGTGGTGTTTTCAACCTTAACGAGTATACCGCCTCGCCCCGAGGAAGTGCCCCACCGGATGAAAGAGTTCGCGGCATGGCTTGATCAGTCGGAAGTGCCTGACATGCTTCCGGTCGTTGGCGCGACCAAGGCACACCTTGAACTGGTGACCATTCACCCGTTTGTTGATGGCAACGGACGCACAGCGCGTCTGCTTCAGAATCTTCTGCTCATGCGACGCGGATTTCCTCCGGCGGTTATTCGATTCGACGAACGCGCCGAATACTATCAGGTATTGGAGGAGGCCCATCAGGGAAAAGGAGAACGTCGGTTCATGGATCTGATCGCGAAAACGGTCGAGCGTTCTCTGGACATTTATCTGGGCGCCGCGGGTGTGGAATATGACCGTTAGAATGTAGGGAATGGTCGCCGCGCCATTCCCCGTTGGTTGCGTGAACATTCATGGAATGGCACGGCGACCATTCCCTACCACTTGATCTATGCCCAAGTCTTTGGTTACAATCCTCTCGTAGCGTAGTCGCAACCATTGACCATAAACCATTGACCATACACGAATCTCTCTAAAGGCTTTGCTTCCCATGAATGACCGCCTTGCGCAACTTAAACTCGACGCCTATCGGCGTTACACCGGCAACCCTACCAGTCCGAAGGTGGCGAACTGGAACAAGGCGTTCTTCGAGCTTTATGCCGATTCGCCGCTGGCGGAACGGCAGGCGAGGACGGTGGCCTACTCGCTGGAGAACGAGCCGGTCTACATTCACCCTCTGGAGCGGATCGCCGGACAAATCTACCAGATCGCCGAGGGCACAGGCGCGCCGGACCTGTCGGGAGTGCCTGAGGACCCGAGATGGAACGACTATGCAGTGACGCCCGTCGGCAGTCGTCTGGTCGCGGAGCAACTGCCCGAGAACTCGGCGTATGCGAGGTTCTTCTGCGACGGCGCTTCCCCCGGACACATCGGTTGGGACTACGGGTTGATGCTTGGCATGGGCGCGCGAGGACTCGTCAATAAGTGCCGGGAGTTGTCCTGTTGCACCGAAGACGAGAAAGCCGGAGAGTTCTACCAGGGCGTCGAGATCGTGCTCAACGGTCTCATCAATTGGGTGCAGCGGCACGTGGCTGCACTGCGAGAGGCGGCTGCGAGCGAGACCGATGCCACGCGCAAGGCGGAGTTGCTGGAGATGGCTGCGGTCTGCGAGCGCGTGCCCGAGTATCCGGCAACTTCTTTCCGCGAGGCGGTGCAGGCATTTCACTTCCAGCATCTCGCGGTGATGCATGAAAATCCGTTCGGCGGCAACGGACCGGGACGGCTCGATTATTACCTGTGGCCTTACTTGAGGCCCGATCTGGAATCGGGCCGGATCACGCGGGAGGAAGCGTCAGAACTCATCTGTGAGCTGTTCATCAAGCTGCACGAGCGCATCGGTCCGGCGGACGGATGGGTGGAGGCTCTACCCATCGGCGGTCGCAACCCCGATGGTTCTTCGGCGATCAACATGCTCTCCTACATCATCCTCGAAGTCATCACCGACCTGAAGCAGACACACCCGTCGGTCTATGTCCGCCTGCATGACGAGGCTCCTGAGGATTTCGTGGATCTGACCGTGAAGTACATCACCAGCGGTGAAAACCGGGCGCAGGTCTACGGCGACGATGAGACTATCGCCGCTGTCCATGCCGACGGTGTCGCCATCGAAGACGCCCGCAACTGGACTGCCGGGGGGTGCATGGAGGTCTCGCCTCAGGGATGCCAGTGTGACCTGCTTTTCTCCTTCGTACACAACGTGTCACGGACGCTGGAGTTGATCCTGAACGGCGGCTGTCTGCTGCAAACCGGAGAGCGTGCCATCGCCCAAACGAAGACACTGGCCGATTATCAGAACTTCGAGGAACTCTACACCGACTTCGAGAGGGAGTTGCAGCGCGAGCTTCGCATCATGCTGAAGCGGCTCGACCTCTACCTTGGCTGCTATGCGAAGTACCGCCCTTCCTTCCTGCTCTCCAGCATGGTTCACGACTGCCTGGAGAAAGGTCGCTCAATGAACGACGGTGGCGCGCGATATATGGACTACGGCGGCAGTGGCGTCGGCATCCCAAACGTGGGTGACAGCCTGTACGCCCTCAAACGAGCCGTGTTCGAGGAACGGAAGTACACGGGGCAGGAAATCCTCGACGCGTTGCGGGCCGACTTCGTCGGCCATGAGCAGATGAGGAACTATCTCTGGAGTCTGCCGAAGTTCGGGACGGACGATGCTGAGGTGGACACATTGGTTGATCGCGTGCTCCTCAGTTTCACCAACATCCTTCGATCACACCGCAACCCCCACGGGGGACATGCCAAAGCCATCATCCTCGGATTTGTGTGGGTTGTGTCTTTTGGATTGGAGACGGGCGCGACGCCGGATGGTCGCAAGTCGGGCAAACCCCTCGCCCACGGCCTGTCGCCGCAAGGAGGGGCAACCACCAAAGGCGTTGCCTCCGCCATCAACTCGGCGACGCGGTTGTCCCTGAAGAACGTCGGCGGCGGCGCAGGGATGATGTGGGACATCGAATCCGACCTGGCCACCGATGCCTGCGTCAAGCCGATCCTCCAGACCTTCATTGACAAAGGCGGTCAGATTTTCCAGGGGAATACGATAGACCTCGACACTCTCCTCCGCGCTCAAGAATGCCCGGAGGACTACCCACACCTCATGGTCCGTGTCGGCGGCTGGTCGGCGCGGTTTGTCACGCTGTCGAAGGAGACCCAGCAGGAGATCATCGCGAGGAATAAGTTTGGGAGGTGAGGGTAACAGCCGACTTGAGGACCGCAGTCAGCAACCGGAAACGTGGACGATCATGTCGAACCATTCCCCATACCGGCGACCATCGAGGCTGATGTCGAAGGTGATAATCCGCACTTCTTCCGTGGCTTCGGCCGGGACTGAAAGCTCGACCTGATATTTTTCCTGCTGCCTCGCCTCAACCGAGCCTTCCAGACAGGCGGGCGTTGCCAACCAACCTTCCGGCAGCTTCAGCTCCACTCGATGTGTTTCCTCGCGGTCGCGGTGGTTACGAACAATCACCGTGAAGGTTGCGGACGCGCCCGGAGATACTTCGAGTCGATAGGGATACGCGCGTACCCAGAATGGGTCGTAGAAATACTCGTAGCTCTCGTCCGGACTCAAAGAACGATAGGCTTCGCGAATCTGATAGGACCATGCCAGGAAACGCTCCAATTGCGGGCCGGGCTTGTCGATAACCACCGAGTGTCCACCCAGGATCAGATCCGGCTGCAGCTTCGACAGGTACTCGGCACAATAGATGTACCCCTCCTCAAAAATCCCCGAGTTGCGGGCGACCACTGCGTCGTGACCCGAGTCGATGCTGCTCGTGAAGATATTGTCACCGGTGAAGGCCACGAGGCGGCCGTCAATCTCGCCGTAAAGGACCAGAGCGAACGCGGTTTGGCCGGGCAGCCAGTCGAAGGTGAGACGGAGACCTTCCCACTCGAGGACCTCCCCACGGGCAAACGTCCGATCGATGGCCACCGGCTCCCAGCCGCCGTAAGCTGTGATCGGGCAAGTGTAGTCAAAGCGTTCGGGATGCTCGTAGGTCTCCGCGATAAGATCGAGGGTCCAGATCTCCGCTCCGTGGTTCTCCCGCAGGTGTGGGCATTCGAGGATGTGGTCCCCGTGCATGTGGGTGATGATGGTGGCGTCAATCTGCTGTAACCCCATCCGCTCTTTCATCTGAGCGATGCGCTTGTCGAGCCAGCCTGTGTCCCATCCGCCACAGTCGATGAAAAGCGCGTGCCCGGAATCTGAAAGAATCGCATGGAAATTCCCGCCGAACCCGGCTCCCGTGAACTTGTAGAGGTGCGGAGAAATCTGCCAGAGGTGCGGCAC